>CAUOQW010000199.1:0-5415 GCA_963506825.1 uncultured Cellvibrio sp. | reverse complement strand
TCATAATTTTTTCGTCGATGGTATAAAGGGATAACACGGAAGAACTCTACTCGCTGAATTGCTGGGGTTAAACGGGAATTGCTGAGGCGCTGTATACTCAAGAGCACCACTGTCATAATCAAGAATATCGCTGCAGTCATACTTACGATGAACACAAATCGAGCGCGCAGTATAAAACCTTTAATCTGAATATGTTGTGAATTTTATGTCAAAGCTGACTTGCATTGCCCATCGTGGCGGCCCTTTAATGAACAATCAACCACTGCCGGAAAATAGTTTGGCGGCTATTGCGCGAGCATTGGACGCCGGTGTGGATGCGGTTGAAATCGACATCTATCAAATAGAAGGCGAACTGCTGGTAACTCACGATCGCCGTTTGGGGCGGGTGGTATCGGGGCAGGGGATTATCACCGATTTGCCCTTGGCGTATTTGCGAGAGCAAAAACTTGAGAATGGTGAACCGCTACCCACTTTGCGCGATATTTTGGGGCTGGTAGGTGACCGTGCGCTGCTGAATATTGAAATCAAAGGTGCGAATTGTGTGCCTGCACTCAAGCAGCAATTAGAGGCTTTTGTGGTGGATCATCAACTGGGTTTTGAACATTACATCGTCTCTAGCTTTGATCATCAGCAGCTCTATCAATCCCTACAAACCATGCCTCAAGTAAGGCGCGCGGCTTTAATCGAAGGTATCCCCTTGGATTATGCCCAATGCTGCGAGCCGCTTAAGGCTTATGCGTTTAATACTCACCTGAGTTTTATCACTCCTGAACTTATTAGCGATGCTCGTCGGCGCTGTCTAAAAAATTGGGTTTATACCGTCAATCACGAGGAAGATTGGCGTTGGCTTGCGGGATTGGGTGTCGATGGCGTGTTTACGGATAAGCCCGACTTGCTACAAGCTTTTAATCTCAAAAGGTGATTAACGAGCGTAGATAGCCGCTGAAAAAATCTGGATGGTTTTCTCGCGGCATTGCTATCTGCTATCTACACTCTACTGACTAAGGTTTGGTGAGGGAGTAGATGAATGACAGACGGTTGGAAAGTACTGGTCGTCGATGACGACAAAACGTGGCAAATGTTTATATGGGCTGCCCTGAAAGATGAGTACAACATCATTGCAGCGGCAGACGGCGATATTGGCTTAAAGCTCGCCGCGGAATGGCTCCCAGATACAATATTGCTCGATATAGAGCTGCCGCGCAAAAATGGCTATGAAGTTTGCAGTGCATTAAAAGCCAATCCACTCCTGCGCGATATCCCCGTTATTTTTCTCTCTGGTAAATCCAGCCTGCAAGAAAAAATTACCGGTTTCCAATTAGGTGCCGACGATTACTTGGTTAAACCCTGCGAGCCCGCCTATTTAAAAGCCAAATTGGCGCGGAGCGCGGCGCTCTATAGTGAAAAGAAGGCGACCAATGCCAAAGCGGCCGATGCAGAGATGATGGCGTTTGAAGCTATGAATAGCAGCGCCGATTTGGGCCGCTCGCTACGTTTCGCGGAGCGTACTTATGCCATGTATAGCTTCGATAAGTTGGCGGAAGGCTTATTCCAAACCATGGCCGAGTTTGGATTAGATACGTCAGTTATGTTTATCACTCAAGCCGGTCCACTCTTTTACGCACAGAACAAATACGAGTTGTCGCCACTTGAGAAGGATATGTTTTTAACTATTCATAAAGAAGGGCGCTTTTGCGATTTTGGTAACCGTACTTTCTGTAACTTTACCTTGGTATCGCTACTGATCAAGAACATGCCGCTTGAAAGCCCGGAACGTTATGGCCGCATTAAAGATACAGTGCCCTGGATTCTCGGGGTTACCGACGGCAGGATAGGTGCGCTGGATGTTAGTAACGTTTTGCTGGTCACTCATCAATATGTATTGGATAGCATCAACGGCTTGGAGTCCATTTTAAATAAAACTCTTGAGCACGTGCGCGTGTTGGAGGCTCGGCTTGCAAAAAGCGAAACGGGTATTCAAACCTCGCAAGTCAATGCTGGGCTGGTTTCTGCCTTATCGCTCTTAAGCGATTTGGCCACGGAACAGCGTAATGTGGGCGAGCTAATGGAGCATGATGAGGCGCGAAAGCAACATATGGGGCAGGGTGCAGATGAAATCTTTTCAAGTGATGTGGACTTTTTTTGAGATTGCTAGAGCATAGCTGTGATCAAACTAGCAGATTACTGATTGGCAAGTGTAAAAAGCGCAATTCCGTTTGGCATTAGCGCTTTTTTTTGTTATTGTTTTGTTAGCGCAATCATTGTGCGTGAGAAATGTTTGTCGGCTAAGTGTTTGAATACTCTCTTTGGTAGATGTTTAACTCGTTGAGCTTATCTATCCGTTGCTATTTGAAGGAATAGGCAATGTTTAATGAGTGTAATCTTAAGGATGAATATTGCACTCGTTTTTTGATAAAGGATTGGTTGCGCAAACAGATAGGATTCTCAAGGAAGGATATGTGTGATCAGGGATGGAGTGGTCACTGGCATCGCGCGAATCCGCGCAAGAATTTAGCTTGGTTGCCTTTGCAGCTAAACACTATTGCCCAGGCTCGCGCCTAAGGCTCAAAGATCCCTAACGGGGTTGCACGTTTGCGGGCGAAAGCCCGCTTTTTTTTGCGAAATTTGTGGATTCGGGTTTAAGGGGTTAGATTGGTGAGCACTGTCCTTGTGCGATAGGATTGATCTTAGCCCGCGACTAATTCAGCAAACACTTCTTTTGCCGCCTGCAAGGTCGCCTGAATATCCTCGTCTGTGTGCGCGCCAGACATAAAGCCTGCCTCATAAGATGCCGGTGCCAAATACACACCGCGTTTCAGCATGCCGTGGAAGAATTTATTAAAGCGTAGAATATCGCAGGCCATCACTTGCTTGAAATTGGTGACTTTAGGTTCGCTGGTAAAGAAGAAACCGAACATGCTGCCCACATGGTTGGTGGTGAAGGGAATGCCCGCTTCATCCGCCAGCTTTTGCAGGCCGTCCACCAACTGCGTGGTACGTGCACTTAGATTTTTGTAAAAATCTGGCTGTGATAACAGCTCTAAGGTTTTCAAGCCCGCCGCCATAGCCACAGGGTTGCCCGATAAGGTTCCAGCTTGGTACACGGGGCCAGAGGGCGCGATCATTTGCATCACATCGCGACGGCCACCGAAGGCGCCAACTGGCATGCCGCCGCCAATCACTTTGCCGAGAGTGGTGATATCGGCTTTGATATTGTAATAACCCTGCGCGCCGGTGTGGCTAACGCGAAAGCCGGTCATTACTTCATCCAGAATCAGCAGCGCGCCCGATTGATCGCACACATCGCGCAGGGTTTCTAAAAACCCGTCTACCGGTGGAACACAATTCATATTGCCAACGACTGGCTCAACAATAATACAGGCCACTTTATCGCCATGAGCAGCGAAGTAATCGCGCACTTGCTGTGAGTTGTTGTAGTCGAGAGTGATAGTGTGATCGGCTAAAACAGCAGGCACGCCCGGCGAACTCGGTACGCCCATGGTCAGTGCGCCGGAACCGGCTTTGATTAATAAAGAATCCGAATGGCCGTGATAGCAACCTTCAAATTTAATGATGTTATCGCGCTTGGTAAATGCGCGCGCTAAACGAATCGCACTCATAGTTGCTTCGGTGCCAGAACTAACAAAACGCACCATATCCATACCCGGCATAAGTGCACAAAGTGTGTTGGCCAAGGTGGTTTCACGTTCAGTCGGCGCTCCAAAACTTAAACCAAATTTGGCAGTTTCGATAACGGCGTTAATCACTTCAGGGTGCGCATGACCGAGTACCATTGGCCCCCAGGATTGCACGTAATCAATATAGCGTTTGCCATCAGCATCCCATGCGTAAGCGCCTTGCGCTTTTTCAAAAAATATCGGCGTGCCGCCTACGGCGCGAAAGGCGCGCACGGGCGAGTTAACACCACCGGGAATGTGAACTTGGGCTTGAGCAAATAATTCTTCGGAACGGGTCATGGTGAATCCTATATCGTTTTCAATTCAATAAATTTTTTGGCTTGTGCGGTAACGTTATCGGCCGCAAATAAACTGTGGCAAACCGCAATAAAATCTGCGCCAGCGGCTAAGACACTTTGTGCATTTTCGGTGGTAATGCCGCCAATCGCAGCAATCATGGTGTTTGGAAATTTTGCCTTCGCTTCGGTTAATAAATTGAGTGGAGCAGGGCGCGCATTTGGTTTGGTGTTGGATGAAAAAAAACGGCCAAAGGCGATGTAGTTGGCGCTGTCTTTAATTGCCTGCTGTGCAAGCGTAAGCGAGTCGTGACAAGTGACGCCGATAATAGCGCGGCTGCCCAGAATAATTCGCGCGGCTACGGGGTTAGTATCGCCTTGCCCCAAATGCACGCCGTGTGCGTCAACCTCTTGCGCGAGGCTTACATCATCATTAATTAATAATTGCGCTTGATATTGGTTACAGAGCGCGAGCAATTTTTTTGCTTCAAATAATCTGCGTGCCTGATCATTAGATTTATCCCGATACTGCACCAACTTGCAGCCGCCTTTTAGTGCAGCTTCTACACCCGAAAATAGTTTTTCATTGGGCATAAGTTGTGAATCGGTGATGGCGTAAAGGTGGTTCATATTAAATACTGCGTGCAAGAAATCAAAAGGGTCTGACTACAACGAGGATTACGATACCCACTAATAAAAACACCGGTAGCTCATTGAACACTCGAAAAAATCTGTGGCTCTTGGTGCATTTATCATCGCGCAATTGTTTGTAATAAACGGAACACATATCGTGATAAATGGCGACTAAAACAACCAAGGCTAATTTGCACCAGTACCAAGTGGCATGGGAGTAATAATCCCAATTCAAATAGCTCATCCAAGCGCCTAAAGCAAACACCGCAAGCCTCGCAGGGTTGGCGATGCCGCGCAGTAGTTTGCGCTCCATAATTTTAAAGCGCTCGCGGCTAATTTCATCCTCACTCAGGGTGTGATAGACAAATAAGCGCGGCAAATAAAACAGCGCCGCGAACCAGCTGATGACGGCGACAATGTGAAAGGCTTTTATCCAAAGAAATATCATAATAAAAGGAACATCATATTAGTGTTGGAGTTTGTAAAAATTGTCGATGTGTTCGCGGGTTATCACACCCCAGCCGGAGGTTTGCGAGCTGTTGATAAAGGCGGCGTCCACCTGCGCAAGATTCATATTGAGTAGTGCTTGATAAAGATTGGTATGGTCTTCCAGTTCGATTATCCTCAAGCGGCGTGCGGGAATCGCTAATAGGTCGAGCAGTGTATCAGCTGAAACTTCATTGTCATTGAGATAATTCGCCAAATCAGTTGGGTGCAACAGCAGTTTATGTTCTCGCAGCACAATCCAGTGCGGATGCTGGGCAAGCAGCAGGTGGGCTTGTTCGGTATTAATCTGGGCGGGGCTGATT
>CAUOQW010000198.1:0-5418 GCA_963506825.1 uncultured Cellvibrio sp. | reverse complement strand
GCGCTATTCCCCATGATTAATCCAAAACCCAAAGGCCATACCGGTGTTGGTATTGCGTTAAATTTATCGGCCGATGAACATCGCGCACTGAGTCAAAAGCAAACGCAATTAATTCATAAAAATAATACATGGCAAACTCACGCTCAATGGCGAATGGGCGGTGTGCTGATCGGTGAAGAATTCAGTGCGGTTGAGTCGCAAAAAGTAGTGGGGTTATTGTTAAATCTTATTCGTGAAAAAATTGCTGAGAAAGGTTTAATGCACATGCATTGGAGCGCCAATGCTGAGCGCTTATTACAGCGGGCGCGGTTTATTCAAGCGCAGGGACTCTTAGACTTACCCAAGTTGGATGATGCTGGCTTAGTTGATTCCTTAGAACAATGGCTCTTGCCGTTTTTAACTGAGCAATCCAAACTTGAACAATTGCCTTGGTTGAATGCTTTAGAATTTTATCTCGGTTACGATAGCTGCCAAGCGATAGCGCAGTGTTTGCCGGAAAAAATTGAGCTGCCCAGTGGTCGTCATGTTACTGTGGAGTTTTCCGCAGAAGGCGTACCGCAGATATCGGCAAAATTACAGGAGTTTTTTGGCTGCGAACAATTGCAATTAGCGGGCGGAAAATTGCCGCTAAAAATTCATTTGCTATCGCCTAATGGCAGCCCCTTGGCGATCACTATGAATTTGCAAACCTTTTGGCAGCAGGCCTATGCGGATGTGCGCAAAGAAATGCGCGGCAAATATCCGCGTCACCCGTGGCCAGAAAACCCGCTTGAACACGAAGCTACGGCTTTAACAAAACGTAAATTAGCAATGCAACCGAAATCTTAACGTCGGTCCAATAAGTAAATGGTCTAATGCGTAAATTTAGGAACAAAAAATGAGTAAGAATGAGAATGGTTTTGTCACGGGCAAGGTGCGCTGGTTATTGCGGCTAGAGGGTTTGGCAATTTTGGGTTTTGCGCTCATGGCCTATGAGTTTATGGGGTTCCCTTGGGGCTTTTTTGTACTGGTGTTTTTTCTCCCGGATTTGTCATGGTTGGCATATTTTCACAGCCCTAAAGCGGGTGCGATTATTTACAATATTATGCACTCCTATATTTTGCCGCTGATGTTATTCGCCTATGGTTTTTTTGTGTCCTCATCTGTTGCAAACCAATTGGCGATTGTTTGGATTGCCCATATAGGTTTCGATCGCGCTCTTGGTTTTGGCTTGAAATATGCCAGAGGTTTTCGCTATACCCATTTTGGTAAGTTGGGGTATAGCAAAGACAAGTAAATAATGAAGGCACATTACCTAATGAGATAACTTAATCTATGAAAGTCACTAATTGGTATTCAAATTTTGCCAAGCAAATATCACGCTTTTGCGGTCGCCCTATTGTATTTGTGTTTGCCATAGGCACTATATTGGTGTGGATTGTTACGGGGCCTTTGTTTAATTACAGCGATACTTGACAGTTGGTCATAAATACGGCGACTACTATTATCACTTTCCTCATGGTGTTTTTAATTCAAAATACACAAAACCGCGATACCGAAGCTATTCAGGTTAAGTTAGATGAATTGATTCGCGTAACCCAGGGTGCGCATAATGCTTTGTTGGATTTGGAGGAGTTAGATGATACTCAGTTGGATGAGTTTCGTCGTCGCTATCAGTTGCTTGCAAGCTTGGCACGAGCAGGAATAGCGAAGGGGCAGGTGGATACGGATACTCCTGAAGCCTAAGAAATAATAGGAAATAAGCTTGGATAATCACTCACTCATTAACGCTACTATCAATGAGACTTATCGCCAGGAATCTCGCCGTGTGTTAGCGACTTTAATTCGTTTGCTGCGCGATTTCGATTTGGCAGAAGAAGCCTTGCACGATGCATTTATTGCCGCCTTGGCGCAGTGGCCACTAGAGGGTATTCCCAATAATCCCCGCGCATGGTTAGTTTCTACTGGGCGTTTTAAAGCTATAGATCATTTGCGCCGTCGCGCATTGTTTAATAAATCCCTCGCGGGTATTGCGCACGAACTTGAATCATCGATAAGCGATAGTGAAGACTGGTTAAACGATGCTATTGAAGACGATCAATTAAAATTAATATTCACCTGTTGCCATCCCAGTCTTTCAGTTGAAGCGCAGCTTGCGTTAACACTGCGCGAAGTATGCGGTTTAACCACAGAAGAAATCGCGCGCGCTTTTTTATCTACACCATCCACTATTGCCCAGCGAATTGTTCGCGCCAAAAATAAAATTCGCGATGCTGCTATTCCCTACGAAATTCCTGCCCCGCACGAATTCACGGAGCGGCTCACGTCGGTACTGCACACACTCTATTTATTATTTAACGAGGGTTACTCAGCGTCCTCTGGAGAGTCGCTTACCCGGCAGCATCTTGCACAAGAAGCTATTCGACTTGGGCGATTACTATTAGAGTTAATACCGCAGGCAGAAGTGATGGGTTTGCTCGGGCTAATGTTGGTGCAAGAGTCGCGTAGCTTGGCACGGACTAACGCACAGGGTGATTTAATTACCCTCGAATACCAAGACCGCAGTTTGTGGGATCACCCGCAAATTGCAGAGGCATCGCAATTGATACAAGGCGCTTTAAGTATGGGCGGCTTTGGTGTTTATTCTGTACAGGCAGCTATAGCCGCTGTGCATGCTGAGGCATCCAACTATGCGGATACGGATTGGGCTGAGATTGTGGGGCTCTATGATTTGTTGCTGCGCCTAAGCCCATCGCCAGTGGTGGAGTTAAACCGCGCGGTAGCTTTATCTATGCGCGATGGCGCCAGCGCTGGCCTGCAAGTGATTGACGCCATAAGTGCTCGCGGGGAGTTGCAGGCTTACTACTTGTTGCATGCTGCACGGGCTGAGTTTTATTGCCAGTTGGGGCAAGTGGATTTGGCCAAACAAGCCTATGAACAAGCGCTGGTGCTTACCCAGCAAGAGCCGGAACGCCGATTTTTACTCAACAAGCTTGCTTCTCTATAAATAACTGCCTTGCTGTAAGTAGCTTTCTCGCTATAAACAGCCCCTCTTTTAGATTTTTTATATTTTTAAAAATAATAATAAATTCTTGTCGATTTCTAGATCTTTGGTTCGACTATTAGATAGCACAATCTGTTACTAAACTCTAAATTGCATTCAAACTCTAGCTCATAAGGATCGTTTTATGTCTAACTCTGTCAATCTCCATCGCGTACTGCGTGTAACTCCAGACCGTGTCTATCGTGCCTTTTTAGATGCAGATGCGCTGGTGAAATGGCTTCCCCCACATGGCTTCACCGGCAAAATTCATCATATGGATGCGCGTGTTGGCGGCGGATACCGTATGTCGTTTACCAATTTTGGCTCCCAGAAAAGTCACAGCTTTGGCGCCACTTATGTTGAGTTAAAACCGAACGAGCTTATTCGCTATAACAATCAATTTGAAGACCCTAATCTTCCCGGTGAAATGCAAGTCAGGATTGAACTAACGCCAGTTCTTTGTGGCACTGAATTAAAAATTGTGCAGTCGGGTATTCCCGCTATTATCCCTGCGGAGTTTTGTTATTTGGGCTGGCAGGAATCTCTAACACTTTTAGCCCAATTGATTGAGCCGGAAATTCCCGATGAAGGCTAGACCAGTATCGACATTAAATTTTTGAAAATACATAAAGGAGCTGTTATGAAATATACCGGTAGCTGTCACTGCGGCAATATTAAATTTGAAATGGAAGGTGAGCTTACGAGCGCACTTGCATGCAATTGCTCCATTTGTTCGCGTAAAGGGACGCTGTTAACGTTTGTACCCGCTGCGCAATTCAAATTGTTTACGCCTTATGAAAACATAACTACTTACACCTTTAATAAGCATGTTATTAAACACAAGTTTTGTGCTATTTGCGGCGTGCAATGTGTTGGTGAGGGTGTAGACCCTAACGGCAAGGTTGTTATGGCAGTAAATATACGCTGCTTGGACAATATTGAACTTGATGCTATTCCTGTGCATCACTACAACGGAAAAGCAATTTAATCTAACCACTTGAGGTATTTATCATGAGCCAATATGTAGACGGATTTTTATTGCCGCTAGCGGCAGATAAAGTTGAACAGTATCGCCAAGCTGCAACAAAAGCGGGCGAAGTGTGGATGGAACATGGCGCTTTAGCCTACTGGGAAACTCTGAGCGATGATTTAAATACGGAGGGCTGCAAATCGTTTAGTGTATGTGCCGATGCAAAAGAAAATGAGCGGGTTGTTTTTGCCTGGGTTGTGTATCCATCACGTGAAGATCGCGCGCGCATTATGGCCGCGGTCATGGCTGACCCACGCTTACAATGCAATGAGAATATGCCTTTTGATTACACGCGTATGGCCTACGCTGGTTTTGAGCCGCTGGTCGTATTTAATAAAATATAAATTTTGAGGTAAAGTAAATGTCTACACAAGTATTCGTTAATTTGGCGGTTAAAGATTTGCCAAAATCCAAAGCCTTTTTTAGTGCATTGGGTTACAGTTTTAACCCGCAATTCACTAACGACGATGCCGCGTGCATGGTCATTAGCGATACGATTTACACCATGTTATTAACCGAGCCTTTTTTCAAAAAATTCACCAACAAAGAATTAGCGGATGCTAAAAAATCAACCGAGGTTTTGGTTTGCCTGTCTGCTGAAAGCCGCGCGGCGGTGGAGGAAATTATCCGCAAAGCGGTTGCCGCGGGTGGGCGAATTTACAATGAACCCCAAGATCATGGTTTTATGTATTGTCACGGTTTTGAAGATTTAGACGGTCACCAATGGGAATTTGCATTTATGGAGCCTAGTCACGTTCAATAATCTCTATTGGTAGTAATTTTCTTTGTTAACAGAAGGAACAATCGAATGAAATATCTTGCTTTAGTCTATTACGAAGAAAAGACCATTAATGCAATGACGCAAGCTGAATGGCAATCGCTCAATGAAGAATGCGTAGCCTGTGGTGAAGATTTGCGTGCAGGTGGATTTATGGTGGGTGGCAATGCATTGCACCCCACCACAACTGCAACCAGTGTGCGGGTGCGCGATGGTAAAGCTACGATTACCGATGGTCCCTTTGCAGAAACCAAAGAGCAGTTGGCGGGTTTTTATTTGCTGGATGCACGCGATTTAAATGAAGCCATTCAGATTGCCAGCAAAATTCCACCAGCGCGTTTGGGCTGTGTTGAAATTCGCCCAGTTAGAGAGTTGGAACCTACTAAAGACGAACGTTTTTCGTCAGTGTCCGCGTAATTTTTATCCAGTAAGAACAAAGGAATAAACCAATGAAATTAATTCCACGCTTGGTAGAATTACCGCCATTATTATTGGCGGGCATGCGCGAACCATTGAACGAACAAAGCGCGCAAACTATTCCATTGCTCTGGCAAAAATTTGCGCCTTATATTGGCAATATTCCCTATC
>CAUOQW010000197.1:0-5436 GCA_963506825.1 uncultured Cellvibrio sp. | reverse complement strand
ATTTCGCAATAGACAGAATGGTGCTGCCACTTAAACCCTTAGCGTTTTGTGAATCATGGCTAAAGCGCGTGATTTTGTTGGTATGTCGGTTTATATAATTCAAACCATAACCGGTACCCACCCAAAGATTACCGCTGCCGTCTTCAGCAACTGAAGAAACACCTCCATCGGTAATGCTGTTGGTATTATTGGAGTTGTAACCATAGTGATTAAATGCAGATGCCTGCCGATTTACCACATCAACGCCAGAGGGAAAATAACCCAGCCATATATCACCAGAACGATCTTCAAAAATTTCATTGACGACATAATTGCCAGGGCTGGCAGGATCTACATCGCTGTACGCATAACGATGAAAATAATCGTTCTGGGGAGTGCGCACATGTACATGACTACCATCGCCTACCCAAAGATTACTGCTGCGATCCAGCAACATCGACCAAACAGTCGCGCCCTTCTCTGACGAATCGTGATTAATCTTAAGAAACTCGCGTCGGCTCGTATCAAAGCGATACAAACCGTCGCCATAGGTAGCTGCCATTAAATTATTATTGTCATCGACATACAGACGGCGGGTATCGTTAAAACCATGCGCATTAGGTAGTTCTGGGCTCCGCATAAAATGTTCAAACTGACGCGAGACTGGATCGTATCGGCTCACGCCATAAGCTTGATAGGCTACCCAAATATTGCCGTCGTGGTCATCCACCACTGACCATACCACTTGACTGGTTTCTGTGGATTTTTTTAACGAAGGATCGTCAATTTTTTCCAGCGCAGAATTAATGCGATTAAATTGAAATAAACCGCCACGGGTACCCAGCCATATTTTTCCTTTGCGATCTTCATGAATCCATGTGACATCATTAGTAGTGACGTCATTAGTACTAGCATTGGAGGAAACATTAAAATGCTTAAAAGTACGCAGCTGGGAGTCAAATAAATTAACACCATTGCGCGTGGCAATCCAAAGGTTGCCATCGCGCGTCAACGCAATGCGATTGATATAGCTGTGACTGATACTCTTGGGGTCTTTATCATCGTGACGAAAAATAATAAGGTCATAGCCATCGTAACGCGCCAAACCATTAGCGCCGCCAAACCACATAAACCCCTTGGTATCTTGCGCAATACTCGTGATATAACCAATGGATGCAATTTGGGTGGGAAGGAGATGATTGAAAACCAAACGCGGTGAGGCTTGCTCAGCGTTAAGTGGCTGACCAAAAACACAGAGGGACACCAACGAGATTAGACTAATGAAATGGCGCAAATAGCGGCAGCAAACACCGACGCCAAGCCTACAATTCAGGTTATGTTCCTCGGATTCCAACTGATTGTTGCTCCCCTTTAAACGCACTATTGGATGCACCTAAAAAATAGCATCACTTTTGTTATTCAATAGAGCTTAGCGTTAAAACGAGCTAGTACACACAATAAATACACTTATTCAGCTTTATTTGATAAGTGTATTTATTGTTGAACAGGTATTTAGTTGGCCACTTTGTAAGCCGTTACTGAGTTTTTAAGAAAGTTGGGAACATAAACTGTTTGAGTCACACTATCAAAACCAATATCAGCAGTATTAATGCCTTCTTTTTGGCTATCCAGTAATAATTCGATTTTGCCGTTAATATGAACGTAATAAACCAATCCCGCCCAACAAGACACTAAAAAATCGCCTTTATTAATGGATTCAACACCATCAATACCCTGCGCAAAACCCGAAGCAATGTCTAACCGGTTTTTATTATTATCAATCAAATATAAATGGGTTCCAGCCCCCACAATCAGGTTAGGGCCAATGGCTTTAAGACCGTTAACGTTTTCAATCTTGGTAACATAATCACTTAATACATTCTTTACATAACGGTGTATTTTGCCGGTTTTCATATCTGACACAAAAACAGCGCCTTTAGTATCGACCGTGACATCATTTAAAAAAATGGCCCCGGGAACAGTAATTTTTTTCTCTATTTCTGCAGATTTAATATTAATAACAACCAGCTCATCCACATCGGCAACATATAATTTGCCCTCGAAATGCGCCATGCCTTTGGGGGCATTTAAACCGGTAACCCAATTGGCGTCTTCCAATTCACCATCAAAGCTCATTTTAGCGATGCCGCCTTTGCCATCCTTAGTGTTGGACTCACCATCAATTTGCGATACCAACAGGAAGTTATTTCTTCCATTGCGATAGACCAATGCCGACTCAGGTACACTTACGCCTTCGGTGAGCCATAGCTGCTCCAAGTGAGGCTGGGCGCCAGCGGAAGAAACGATTGTCAAACAACTGAATACAAAACTGAACCCTAGTGTTTTTAGATTTATCATAGTGAACACCTCATTATGTGGAACCGACCGAAGGTAGTTTTCGCTAACAACACCGCTTGAACTTAACATGAGTCTAGCCCAGCGCAAACTGCTTTACATTACCTTGCGCAATTTAATACTCTTGCAGTATCTGCCATAAGACATGAATTTATGAAAGCCACTATTAAAGATGTAGCCAAACTCGCTGGCGTCTCCTTCAAAACCGTATCGCGCGTTGTAAATAAAGAGGGAACGGTCGGCCAAGATTTACAAGAAAAGGTCATGAAGGCAGTCAAAGAGTTGAATTACCAACCCAATCTCTCTGCGCGCCTGCTGCGCGGCGCGGCTTCATCAATTGGCTTTATTTACGATAACCCCAACAGCAACTATGTTATCGACATGCAACGCGGGATTTTGGGCGAATGCCATCGGCAAGGTTATGAACTGGTTATTCACCCTTGCGACGCCAAATCCAAAACCATTATTGATGAAATTATCGGTATGGTGGACCGCAGCCGCGTAGGCGGTTTAGTGCTCACCCCCCCCGTATCTGAGATGCCAGAAGTCTTAAGCGCGCTCAATAAGCGCAAACTCAAATACGTGCGGATTCTTTCTGGTGCTAATCCGCCAGACACTATTTCACCCTGCGTGTTTATTGATGATCGCACGGCGGCCTACAAAATTACCCAGTACCTGATTGATTTAGGCCACAAGGCAATTGCATTTTTGGGCGGGGATGAAGCGCATAAATCCAGCACTGAACGTATGGAAGGCCACAAAGCGGCACTCAAAGACAACAAAATTTCGATAGACAAAAAGCTGATAGTCGGCGGCGAATACTCATTTGAGTCCGGTGTAAAACGCACCCGCCAATTGCTCAGCAGCCCCACCAAGCCCACTGCGGTGTTTGCCTGTAACGATGAAATTGCCGCCGGCACCCTGTTTGCGGCGCGTATCCAAGGCGTGGAGGTTCCCCAGCAATTATCCATTGTCGGCTTTGAGGACTCACCCTTCTCCCGTCAAGCCTGGCCAAATCTGACCACCGCCCAACAACCGATTCGCACCATCGCTCAACACGCCACCTCGCTACTGATTGAAGTGATGAAAAATGGCGAAAAGAGTGTGGAGAGCGAAGGTTTTTATCCCGAACTGATAGTGCGCGATTCAACTTGTCCAGTGGCAAGTAGAAAGGGCTAGCGGGCAACACCCTAATCATTATTCCCAAGTCATCTATAAAAATGTAGCTTTTTGCTTTACAAAGCCGATAACTCGGCCCACAATGACAACGTTGTCTCGTTTTACCAAAAGCAGCTCATTAGTCATTGCGGAGAACCCATGTCGTCGCCAGCCAGTCTTATCGCCCCCCTGCAACCTGAACAAACATTAATGTTTCAAGAAGCAGCATCTGCCTCACGTGTTATTGCGGAGCAACAAGCGCTTAACCACAACCACATTCAAGAGGCTGTAGCACGTTTAAAAACATTTGCGCCAACAGCGATTGTGACTTGTGCGCGCGGCAGTTCAGACCACGCAGCGACCTACGCAAAATATTTGTTTGAAACACAATTGGGATTAGTGACTGCTTCCGCAGCGCCGTCGATTACGTCTGTATATCTTGCGCAACCAAAATTAAACGGCATGTTGTACCTTGCGATTTCACAATCGGGTAAAAGCCCGGATTTATTAGCAAGCGTTACCCAAGCAAAAGCAGCAGGCGCTTTAACGCTCGCGTTTGTAAATGTGGAGGATTCACCGCTCGCGCAACTTGCCGATATTGTAATTCCATTGCATGCCGGCGCAGAAAAAAGTGTAGCGGCTACCAAATCTTATTTAGCGACTCTCGGCGCAGTATTGCATTTGGTGTCGGTATGGAGTGATAGCGCCGAATTGAAAAAAGCGGTGTTCGATTTACCCGCTGCACTAGCGCAGGCGTGGGAAAAAGATTGGAGTCACGCCGTAAATGTTTTAAAAACTGCCACCAACTTATTTGTAATCGGTCGCGGTGTTGGTTTTGGTACCGCACAAGAAGCTGCGCTGAAATTAAAAGAAACCTGCGGCCTACATGCAGAAGCTTTTAGTGCTGCCGAAGTTAAACACGGCCCTATGGCGATTGTGAAAGAAAACTTCCCCGTGCTTTTATTTACGCAACAAGACCAAGCCTTTAATGGAATGGATTCATTAATTCAAGATTTCCGTGCGCGCAATGCCGCTATGTTAATTGCCAGCGAAAATATGAGCGGCGACGATTGTTTGCCGGTAGTCAACCATGTTCCATCCATCATCGCCCCACTACTCGCGGTGCAAAGTTTTTATCGCATGGCTAACGCATTATCCATTGCACGCGGTTACAATCCCGACGAACCACCGCACTTACGCAAGGTCACGGAGACTGTTTAATGACTACCGCTCTCGTCAACGGCAAGATATTTTCCGACAGCCAATGGCTTACCCATCACGCGGTCATTATTGATGGCGAAAAAATTGTTGCAATTTGCGCGGCCGATAATTTACCAGCTAGCGTAACCGCGATTATTGATTTGCAAAACCAGCGTTTAATTCCCGGTTTAATTGATACCCAAGTCAATGGCGGCGGCGGTGTGTTATTTAACGATGCACCGACTGTAGAAACTTTACGAGTGATGGGCGAAGCCCATCGCAAATTTGGCACCACGGGTTTTTACCCCACACTGATTAGCGATGATTTAAGTGTAGTTGCCAAGGCAATTGCAGTGGTTAAACAAGCCATTGCCGAAAAAGTGCCCGGTGTTTTAGGCATTCATTTGGAAGGTCCATTTTTAACTCCTGAACGCAAAGGTGTTCACGATGCATCGAAATTTAAAATTATTGATGAAGCTGCCTTTGAATTATTAACGTCATTAAAAGTCGGCAAAACCTTAATCACCATAGCGCCGGAATTAACCACACAGGAAATGATTGCGCGCTTTGTTGCAGCCGGTGTTGTAGTTGCCGCCGGTCACAGCGCAGCAAATTATGAGCAAACTAAAACGGCACTTGCCGCAGGCTTAAGCAGCTTCACGCATTTATTTAATGCCATGACACCGCTCACCAGTCGCGAACCCGGCATGGTTGGCGCGGCATTGGAAGATAAAAACTCCTGGT
>CAUOQW010000196.1:0-5459 GCA_963506825.1 uncultured Cellvibrio sp. | reverse complement strand
TGTTCCATAATCATGGTGTAAGCGGTGCAAACTGGCGACACAAGTAAGTCATTAATAAAGCTTCGCACTTCTTCCAAGCTATTGGTTTGAGAGATAAGCCTATTCTCCACAACTGACATTTATAAAAATCCTGTAGGTTAAAATAATCGTAAGAGTAAATCGGGTTCTGTAAGTTTAAAAAGAAGTCCGGCGGTATTCACGATATTCCGGCCCCCAAAACTCTGCATCAATTTTTTCCTGCATTATCGCTTCTGGAATGGGCATAGCAACGCCATCTGAAACGGCCTGTTTAAACACCGCCAACGCAATGGTCTTACTGAGCGAACGAATTTCACTCAAGGGCGGCAATAAAGGGCCATTGGGATTCGTCAAGGTTGGCGACGAATCCGCCAAGGCGCGGCTGGCGGCTGTCATCATATTATCGGTAATGCGTTTAGCCTTAGCGGAAATAACGCCCAACCCCAAGCCTGGAAATATATAACTGTTGTTGCACTGGGCAATTTCAAAATGGCGGTTACCCATATCAACGGGTGCAAAGGGGCTGCCAGTTGCAATTAGCGCTTTACCTGCCGTCCAGCGCAAAAGATCTACCGGTTGCGCTTCGGCCTGCGAAGTTGGGTTAGATAACGGAAAGATGATTGGTCGATCACAGTAAGACTGCATGGCCTCAACAATGGTTTTAGTAAACAAACTGGGCTGACCCGATACACCTATAAGGATGGTCGGTTTAGCATTGACAACCACATCCAACAGATTGATCACGCCCTCATTGCGCTCATGGGTGAGTTTCCAGCGGTTGACGACCGCATCGGGTACGCAGAGGTGTTTTTGGAAATCAAACAAACCTTGCGAGCTGGTCCGTAGCAAGCCATCTTTGCTCACCAAGAAAATCTGGTTGTGAGCTTCTTGCTCGGTTAAGCCTTCAATCATCATCTGTCGCACCAACTGCTCAGCGATGCCGCAACCGGCAGAGCCTGCACCCGCAAAGGCGATACGCTGATCGCGCAAGCGCTCACCTTTCGCCAAACAAGCGGCCAGCAGTGTGCCAATCGCGACAGCCGCGGTGCCTTGAATATCATCATTAAAGCAGCAGAGTTCATCTCTGTAGCGATTCAATAAAGGCGTGGCGTGATCGCCAGCAAAATCTTCAAACTGCAGCAGAGCTTTGGGCCAGCGCATTTTTACCGCTTGGATAAACTCATCCACAAACGCATAGTAATCTTCACCGGTAATACGCGGATGCTTCCAACCCATATACATGGGGTCATTGATGATAGCGGGATTGTTACAGCCGACATCTAAAGTTACTGGCATAACATAGGCGGGGCTAATGCCGCCGCACGCGGTATAAAGCGCGAGCTTGCCAATGGGAATTCCCATACCGCCAATCCCCTGATCGCCCAAACCTAAAATGCGTTCGCCATCCGTTACCACAATGACCTTAACATTTTGCTTGGTGGCGTTTTGGAGCATGTCATCCATACGGTCGCGATCTGGGTAAGAAATAAACAGCCCGCGTTTGCGGCGATAAATTTTGGAAAATTGTTGGCATGCCTGACCTACGGTTGGTGTATAGATAAGCGGCATGATTTCTTCGAGATGATCGGTCACCAAGCGGAAATACAATGTCTCGTTGGTGTCTTGAATATTGCGCAGATAAATGTGTTTATCTATGTCAGATTGAAATGCATTGAGTTGCATATAGGCGCGCGACTTTTGCTCTTCAATGGATTCGATGCGGTAAGGAAGCAGCCCTTCCAAATTAAATTGTTGGCGCTCGCGCTCACTAAATGCACTGCCTTTGTTTAACAGTGGTGCTTCGAGTAACGCAGGCCCAGCGAAGGGAATGTAAATGGGGCGTTTTTTAATCGTCACTGGCATGAACTTATACTCACTAAATGTACTTATTAACATAGTCTAGTCAAAAGCGAATAGCCACTTGATCTTGTTAAGAGTAGGTGAAAATCATTAGTGGCAGCTTTTATCGCTAGCACCTAAAATAGCGCCACTTTTTATCAACAGCAGCTTATTAACAAAGGCTCATTAATAGCTGCACTTTTCATTTGGGATAATATTATGCAACTTGACGCTTTTTTAACAAAACTGAACGCTACTCCAGAGCAGATTATTTTCGCAGATACTATGGCAACAATTGATGCAAATTATGAATTCACGCCCACGAGATTTTGCAATGGTGAACTGGAAAATGCAGCGGGGCAAAATTCTGGCTCGTGCAAGCTATTATCCTTCGCGAAATTGCATAATTTATCGCTAGCGCAAACCTTGCACTGCTTTGGTGACTATTACCGCACGGATGTATTACAACATCCCAATGCAACTGATCATCAAAATATTCGTAACCTTATTCGTTTTGGCTTGGATGGCGTTCGTTTTGATGGCGAAGCCTTAGTCTTAAAAAATTAACGATAAATTCATCTAAATAACTTAATGGAGGCAGTACATAAAATGTTGCAATTATTATCGGTTTTTATTCTTGCGCTTTTAATTGCCTCCTGCGCTGCACAACAGCAAGCGCAACCTCAATCTCAACACCGCCCACAAAAAACTGATTTTAGAGAATGCCCGGAACAGCGCCCGCAAATCTGCACGCGTGAATATATGCCTGTGTGTGCAACACGCGATACAGGTGTTCGCTGTGTGACTACACCCTGCCCGTCCAGCGAGCAAAAAACTTATAGTAATGGCTGCGAGGCCTGCGCCGATAAAAAAGTCTTGGGCCATATTGCTAATGCTTGTGCTCAGGATGCCAATACAAAAAAGTCTGGCACAAAATAATTTAAGACAAACAGCCACTACAAAAAGCGAGCACCCTATGTGGATTCAAAAAGAAATTCGTTTGTCACCCAAAGTGCGCGGCTTTCATTTAGTGACCAATGAAATATTGAATCAATTGCCAGAAATGAAAAATATTCGCATAGGCATGTTGAATGTTTTTATTAAGCACACCTCAGCATCATTAACTATCAATGAAAATGCCGACCCAACGGTGCGTCAGGATTTTGAAAGTTATTTTAATCGCGCCGTCCCTGAGGACGAACCTTATTACAAACATTTGGATGAAGGCAGCGATGATTTGCCGGCGCATTTAAAGGCGAGCATTCTCGGTTGCAGTTTGAACATTCCCATTACAGAGGGGAAATTAAACGTGGGAATCTGGCAGGGAATTTATTTGTGCGAACACCGCAATCACGGCGGTAGCCGCAATCTTGTGTTGACGATCAACGGCGACATTTAAAAGGAATTTTTTAACGGATAGCCTTATAAAAGGATTTTACTTGCCGCACCTTATTAAGTTGCAGCGGGTGAATAATATTTCATCTCGCAGCACTTTCTTATGTCTGCTTCCTCAATATTTTTGCCTAATTTACCCACCCTCTCTTCCGTTTATCTCTTGATTTACTCACCCCTTTTCGCAGCTTAGGTGATCACTGGCAAAAATCCCGTCATCTATAACGCATCATTTATGCCAACTTTACCATTAAATGATTGATAATGATTGTTGGTGATTGATTTAGATCGATAATAATCGAATATGATTGTTTTTTCGGATTGTATGCAATAGGATCTTTCGCGGTTGTCTTGCGCCTTCTGAACGTGGTTGAAGTTGCGGCAACCTACATATAACTACGAAACGCTATAAAAAAAAGAAAACTAAGGAGGCTCCCATGAAAAACAACACGACTACTTATTACCCTCGCTCCGCCAAATATTTCAAGCCGTCCCTCATGGCCACTGCTATTGCAGTGGTTTCTCTGTCACAAATGGGTTTTGCACAAACCGCTGCCGATGCTGAAGAAGTTGTGGTTAAAGGCTACCGCGCCAGTGTGGAAAACGCGCTGCAAGCCAAGCGCGAATCCAACAACGTGGTTGATGTAATTAAAGCCGATGACATGGCGAGCTTCCCAGACGCCAACTTGGCAGAATCGATTCAACGTATTCCCGGCGTCTCCATCACCCGCGATGGTGGTGAAGGTCGCTCAATTACCGTGCGCGGTTTAGGTGGCGACTTTGTGCGCACGACCTTGAACGGTTTTGAGGCTTTTTCAACTACCACGGGCTCCACTCTTGGCGCCGCCGCTGGCCTGAACCGCGGTCGCTCCTTCGACTTCTCTGCCTTTGCTTCTGAGCTTTTTAACTCTGTGTCGGTGAATAAATCTCAGGCAGCAGAAATGAACGAAGGTGCTTTAGGCGCATCCGTAGACCTGCAAACTGGCCGCCCTTTCGATAAAGAAGGCTTTAGATCAGCGGTTTCTCTGCAAGGTGCCTATTACGACAATAACGAATCCACTGCCCCGCGTTTTGCCGGCCTGATTAGTAATACCTGGGGTGATTTTGGGGCACTGCTATCAGTCGCTTACTCCGAGCGAACTATGCAAGAAGATGGCTATAGCGATACCTCACAATCAGACTATTCAGATACCAATAACGGCTTCTGCGGTACAGCTACAGATATCGCCAACCAAGCCGGTAGCCAAGTTATCAACACAGCGATTCCCTTTGTAAACGCCTTTTCGGGCACAGGTAATAGACCTGCAAACCAATGTTTTTCAGGTCTGCCTTCTGACCCAACTGCCTACGCAAAAATTAATGTGCCGGATGTTTTCCTACCTAGAAACCCAGGTCTTGGACGCTTCGAACTCGACCAAAAACGCTTGGGTGTGACCTCGTCATTGCAATGGCGCCCAGCAGATGAGACCAAAGTTACTCTGGATGCGGTCTACTCAGAATACGATCAAGATCGTACGGATTACGCATTATCGCTGGCCTCTAACAACCGCAACGTCAACGGCGCTTCTGCTGCCTATCCGCTGTTTGCGGGCCGGGTAGATTCGCAAATTATGGATGTGAACGTGCTGCCTACCGGTCAGGTGGATTACATGCGTATCAACCACGTTGATATTAAACACGTTGAAGAAAAGGCGGAGACCACCACCAAAAACTACGTAGTTGGGCTCAACCTTGAGCATGAATTTAACGATCAATTGAGCGGTAATTTCAAAACCGGCGTTTCCAACTCGACCTTTGATCAACCTTGGGATGTGTTTATTTCCTATGACGCCTTCAACAAAGATGGCTACATTTGGGATGCTCGCAAAGACGCTCGCCGCCCCTTAATTACCTATGGTTACGACGTTAATAACGCTGCTAACACCACCTTTACTAACGTGGGCACTGGCCTTACGCCCGATATTCGTATCGTTCAAGCTGGCGTTTCCAACGATATGAAAACCACCGAGTTCAATTTGAAGTACGAACTCAACGACACTATCACCTTGAAAACCGGTGCTACCTATAAGGATTACCGTTTCGAGTCTGACCAGTTGCAGCGCTTGTTCCCGAACAATGGCAACCCTTGTACGGCTAACAACTCCAGTACCGCAGGTGCAGCGGGCGTTCCGGCGGGCGGCTGTGCGGGTGCCAACCCCTACTCAACCTTT
>CAUOQW010000195.1:0-5466 GCA_963506825.1 uncultured Cellvibrio sp. | reverse complement strand
CCGCGCACTTCTTCGTTTTGATCAGCTTCGCCGATAGCGCAATACTGAACCAGCATGTCTTGGCGTTCTTGTAACCAGCGGTCGATGATGATGTTGACACCACCCCAGCGTTCTTTAGCGTTTTGACAATTTTCTAACATGCTCGATTTCCTGATTACTGCTTAATGATCGGGTTGGATTTGCTGTGAGTCACGAAGATCCTGACTGCACGATATTCAATGAATTTCTATATTCTTGGATTAACTGCACTCTTTAATTAACGACACAATAGGTCATCTTGCTAAGGGCTTCAACTGGCTTGTGCATAAACAGCGCCATTTTTTAGGGCGCGCACCAGTTGCCACAGGTTAATTAACCCCAATCCTACAAAGGCAATGAGCGACCAACCAGCAAAGCTTAAGCCTAAAATCTTGTGTGGCTCGGCGCAGCTGCCATCACCTTGCAACAGGAGTTTTACTGCTTCCATAAAGGGGAAAGCTTCAAACATATAGGCCAAGCCGGGGCCGCAGGCCGGCACTTGATCGGCAGGTAGGCTCTGTAACCAGAGTTGATGCTGGGCAAAATAACCACCGCCAAGCGCGGCCAGAATACCCAGTACTGCGTAAATTTTTAGACCTTTGAACTTTGGATTATGCAAAAACGCAATCAAGGCCAAAATGCCGATTACATCAAAAATAGCGCGCTGGGTGATACACAGCGGGCAGGGCTCATACTTCATCACATGTTCGTAAAAAGCCCCCACTAAAATCAGCCCAAGGCAGCCGAGGAAAATAATCAGGTTGGTTTGGCGAATCGATGGAATCATGGCGACCTCTTAATCCAAGTAGGGCGGCTATAGTAAGCAAAAAGCTCGCAAGAGAGCCAGATGTTTGCGACAAATCGTCTATGCTGTAGATAAACGTCGCCCCCAAGGCGATGAACGATTAACAACACAGCGTTCAGTTGGGAGTTTTCATGAAGTTAGTGCGTAAGTGTGGGTTTATTATGGTCGCGGCGGCGGCAAGCCTTTTATCCGGTACGGTATTAGCGAGCGGAGGCGGGGGCGATACCTTTAAAGAAGGCGTGAACTATATTCCGATCAAACCCCATTTGGTGGTGAATTACGGCGGTACTGGCAAGGTGAAATATATTAAGGCCGAGCTTTCCCTGCGCACTGAGGATTTACACAGTGCGCAAGAGGTCTCACACCATATGCCGTTAGTTCGCGACACACTGATTATGCTAATTAGCAGCGTGACCGATGAACAAATGGCCAGCGCCGAAGGCAAAGAGAAGATGCGCTTGGAAGCTTTGGAAAAAATTAATGCTGTGTTGGATCATGCGATTCATCCCGCGAGCGAGCATGCAAAAGATGATCATGCTAAGAAAGAAAAGACCAAGGCCGATAAAGCCAAAAAACCAAAAGATGACGAAGAGAAAGACGATGATGACAAAAAAGCCGAACATAAAGGCCCTCTCGTCAGTGATTTGCTGTTTGATAATTTAGTGGTTCAAAAGTAGAGAGCTCAAAATAAACTGCAGATACGAAAAAGCCCCTAGCGATAGGGGCTTTTTGTTTTCCGATAAAAATTTCCGCGCGCCCTGAGCGCGCAGCAGTCGAAGGATTCTTAGTTGAAGAGTTAGCTCTTTTCCGAACAATTACAAGAATGATACTGTTCGTAATACTTCGCTAAATATTCATCAAACGGAATTTGTGGCGATTGCTCTAGTTGCGCCTGCTCTGCGAGGGATTGTGTGGCTTTGGTTTTAAATTCTTCGTGCTTATCCGCAGTTAAAGGCCGCTCGCTGAAATAGCGGCGATGCGATTCCGCTAGCTCCAGCGTATGTTCAAAGAAGCTTTTATGCTGGTTTTTTAAATCTGCCAATACCCGTGCCGAAGGTGTCAGCTCGGGGTTACTGAGTTTGGCGAATTGTTTATTTAAGGCGCTTGCATAGTCACCGCCGCCATAACTTTGATCCAGTAACTTGGCACATTCGAGCGAGCGCTCCAAAATTTCCTGCGCCCAATCTTTAAAGGCGACTTCATTACCATCGCGCAAGAGTGTGAGTGCGGGGTCGCGGCCAGAGTAGACAATGCGCTTCTGGTTTTCTTGCCACTCAGCGTATTCATCTTCTGGGGTTTCAGGGCTATCGCTCAGCAAGCAATAGAGTAGGAACGCATCAATCACGCGCAACTGTTCTTCGCTCACACCCAGCGGTTCGTAGGGGTTCAAATCCACGCAGCGCACTTCTATATATTCAACGCCGCGCAAACGTAAAGCTTGCAATGCTGTTTCGCCGGAATGAGTGGTGCGCTTGGGACGAATGCTGGAGTAAAACTCATTTTCAATTTGCAGCAGGCTGGTATTGAGCTGCTTGTATTTGCCAGCTTTGTCTTTTACACCGATAGCCTCATAGGCTGGGTGTGGCTGGGTGATGGCACCGCATAGTGTGCGTAAATAGCTGGTGACATTGTTGTAGCAGACGAATAGCGACTGCTGTGCATCACTTTGATAGCCCAAATCGCCCATGCGAAGTGAGGTGGCAAAAGGGAGATGTTGGGTTTGCATATCCTCGTCAAAGGCTTGTAGGCGATGTTTGCGTCCATCTACAAAACTATTACTCACTGCGGGTGCCGCGCCAAAAAGATAAACCAGCAGCCAAAAATAGCGACGGAAATTGCGGATCAAGGCGAAGTAGCGCTGGGTTTTAAAGGCTTGTAAGTCTTGGCTGTCGCCCTCTTGCTGCTGCAGCTCGCGCCAAAAATCATCGGGAAATGAAAAGTTGTAATGCACACCGGCAATCGTCTGCATACTGCGGCCATAGCGGTGGCCAAGGCCAACGCGGTAAATCGTCTTCATGGTGCCGCTGTTAGAACTGCCATAGCGGGCGACGGGAATTTCAGCATCTGCAGGTAATTGGCTCGGCATACTGGCCGGCCATAAACGCTCATCAGTGTTGGCGAGTTCTTGATAGGTAAAGCGATGAATATCGTCTAATTGCTGCAAAAGCGCGGGGATATTATCCAAAGGCTCAGTAATAAATTCGAGCAGTGCTTCGCTGTAATCGGTGGTGATATGGGGGTGCTTAAGCGCGGAACCTAAACCTACGGGGTGGCTAGTTTGCGCCAACTTGCCCTTAGGTGTAATGCGCAAACTCTCTTTTTCCAAGCCGCGCAAAATTCCTTTGAGGCTGGCATTGGCGGGCACTTGGGCGAAGGCGGCGAGGTGCGCGCGCCAAATGGCGTTATTAATGGTTGGCAAGCCGAACCCCTAGGTATATGTCAAATCAATAGGTGTGTTAATTGTTAGGTCTGTTATTCGTTAAATCAGTGTAGCCTGAGTTTGGTCGGAATCCTCGGCAGTTTCGCTTTCTGCGCTAAAGGTCAACTCTTCTTCCTGCTCGTCGTCTTGTGTAGCAACGGCTTCTGCCTCCGCAAATAAATCTGCTCCCGCTTTGGGCGGTTTGGGTACTTTAGGCAGGGGTGCGGGCATTATTTCGCTATCGATAATCGGCAAGGCCTTTTCATCCAGCTCGCAGCTAATGACTTTTACGCGTTGTTTGTAATCCTTAGAGGTAATTTCAAACATCTGATTGACCGCTTCATCTTTATGCAGCGTTTTATACACGGCATTGGCATCGTAGCCGTCTACCCAATCTTTGTTCTTGCCGAAAAAAAGGTTGTCTTGGTTTTGCAGAATAAAAGTCTGATTCATCGGCGGTTACTCCTCATGAAAGATAGAAAGTTAAGTCTTTCGGCTTTATGGAATTGTCGGATGATTGGGGCGATGGAAACAAACTTCAAGGTTACCCCCGAAATATCCGTGTTAAGCTAAGTAATTCCCAAATTTCTAGTCGGCTCAAGGTTTTGTTTATGTACCAACCAGAACTTACCGCTTTTATTGAATTTTTGCGCAGCGAAAAACAGCTGTCGATTCATACCCAAACTAATTACCAGCGCGACCTGCAAAAATTTGCAGATTACTGCCAAAAGTTCTCGCTCAATAATTTGGATGAAATTCGCTCGCAACATATTCGCCAAATGGTGGCGCAGTTGCATCGTCAAGGTTTGGGTGGGAAAAGTTTATCGCGCTGGCTCTCAGCTATGCGCAGCTTTTTCGAGTTTGCAATTCGCAACGGTTGGGCAAAAATTAATCCTGCGGATGCGATTCAAGCGCCCAAGAGCGAAAAGAAATTACCCAAGACCTTAGACGTTGATCAAACTGCGCAATTTGTAAGCGTGCAAGGCGATTCAGTATTAGCGCTGCGCGACCGTGCACTCCTAGAATTAATTTACTCTTCCGGTTTGCGTTTGGCGGAAGTGGTGGGTTTAAATTTAACGGATATAGACTTGCGCGATGCCATGGTGACTGTGCTTGGCAAGGGCAGTAAACAGCGCATGTTGCCCATTGGTGCGCACGCCATCACAGCATTAACAGAATGGTTAGTGCAGCGCAAAAATTTTCTGAAAGATGAAACCGAGCAAGCGGTGTTTATTACGCAACGCGGTACACGTATTGCGCATCGCGCCGTGCAAGCGCGCATGCAACAGCTAAGTATTAAACAGGGAATGGATACACCGGTTCACCCGCATATGCTGCGTCACTCCTTTGCCAGCCATATGTTGGAATCCAGCGGCGATTTGCGGTTGGTGCAAGAAATGCTTGGTCACGCCAATATTTCCACCACGCAAATTTACACCCATTTAGATTTTCAGCATCTCGCCAAAGTGTACGACAGTGCGCACCCTAGAGCGCAACGCAAGAAGACAGTAGAAGAATAAATATTTTAGCAATAAAAAGTCCCATAGCTTTGCAGCTATGGGACTTTTAGTTTACAGCGCTTTTATTTTGGAGAAAATTATTTTACCGGTGTGGGAGCCGGTTTGGTGTCCGCCTTAGCTTTTATTTCTGTAAATGCATCTTGTTGGATCTTTTGAATTTTTGGCATTATGTTAGCCATTTGCGATTGCACGTTGCCCATGGTGGACTGCATGACCAAAGGCATCTTCTTAATTACCGCTTGACCGCCTTTACTTTTGTAAAACTTAATCATGCTATCGACTTCATCTTGTGAAAAAGATTCTTTGTAAATGTTCACCATCATCGGCTTCATTTTCTCATAGGAAAATTCCTCTTTAAAAACACCCGCCATTTTAGCATTTGCGTCTTCCATTACTTTTTGTTGCTCGGCATTGAGCGAGGTGTTGCCCAGTGCCTGCTTGGCAGCATTATTCATCATGCCTTCAACTTGTGGCCACATACCGTCAATCAATTTTTGTGATTCAGTAATGGTGAGTAATTCATCTAATGAGGCGTCGCTAGGCTTGGTTTCAGCGAAAGCGGTAACTGAAACCAAGCAAATTCCTACAATGGCGATTAATTTTTTCACGGTTATTTCCTTTTGGTAGGTTATTAAGTGAGCCGCCTTTTAGCTTGCTTAACACTTATTTGATATTGGCTGAGCAATGGCAGCGGCGGCTAGAGT
>CAUOQW010000194.1:0-5512 GCA_963506825.1 uncultured Cellvibrio sp. | reverse complement strand
TTTAATTTTACTCTGACCCCAATTTCAATAATTAAAAGTTCTCTGGCATTTTTGCTTTGGCGCGCGCAGCTTCACGGCTAATAATACGGCGCGCCACCATGTCTGCCAAACACTGATCCATGGTCTGCATTCCCACCGATGCACCGGTTTGAATCGCCGAGTACATTTGCGCAACTTTATCTTCGCGAATCAGGTTACGAATCGCCGAGGTACCGCGCATAATTTCGTGCGCCGCGACACGACCGCCGCCGTTTTTCTTCATGAGTGTTTGCGAAATAACCGCTTGCAAAGATTCCGACAACATTGAGCGCACCATGGATTTTTCATTGGCAGGGAATACGTCCACAATACGGTCAATAGTTTTTGCGGCTGAGGTGGTATGGAGTGTTCCGAATACCAAGTGGCCAGTTTCTGCTGCCGTTAGCGCAAGACGAATAGTTTCCAAATCGCGCATCTCACCCACCAGAATAATATCCGGGTCTTCACGCAGTGCAGAGCGCAGTGCTTCGTTAAAGCCGTGGGTGTCGCGATGCACTTCGCGCTGGTTGACCAAACATTTTTTGGATTCGTGTACGAATTCGATCGGGTCTTCAATCGTTAAAACGTGTTCGTACTTATTGTCGTTGATATAGTCAATCATGGCGGCAAGCGTAGTGGATTTACCGGAACCCGTTGGCCCGGTTACCAAGACTAATCCACGCGGCACGGCGCAGATATCGCGAAACACATTACCCATACCCAATTCTTCCATAGTCAACACTTTGGAAGGGATGGTACGGAATACAGCACCAGCGCCGCGGTTTTGGTTAAAGGCGTTTACCCGAAAGCGCGCTACGCCGGGTACTTCAAACGAAAAGTCGGTTTCCAGAAATTCTTCGTAGTCCTTCCGTTGACGGTCATTCATAATGTCGTAAATCAAACCGTGGACTTGCTTGTGTTCCATGGGCGGCAAATTGATGCGGCGGACATCGCCATCCACCCGAATCATAGGTGGCAAACCTGCCGAAAGGTGCAAGTCTGATGCGCCCTGTTTGGCGCTAAAGGCTAAGAGTTCTGTAATATCCATAAAGCTACCTTTTTATAAAACTGCTTTTTTATAAAGCTACTGTTTATTCTGTTAGCTGCGCTAACCTTTGCGGAAATTTTTATCTATTTATGCAATTGCCACTCTCTTCTAACACCATAGCCGACCCGCTCGCGAAAGTCACCGCGCGCATTCAACAAGCAGCTGAGGCAACGGGACGAAACTGTAACACTGTGCGTTTGATCGCAGTGAGCAAAACCCAGCCCGCAGAGGCGGTAGCGCAAGCCTATGCCTGTGGCCAGCGCGATTTTGGTGAAAACTATCTGCAAGAAGCGCTGGAGAAGCAAGCTGCCTTAACGCATCTACCCGAGCTTGTCTGGCATTTTATCGGCCCGATTCAATCCAACAAAACCCGCCTTATTGCTGAAAATTTCGCTTGGATTCACAGTATAGACCGAGAAAAAGTCGCCCAGCGTCTAAATGATCAACGCCCATTAAATTTAGCGCCATTACAGGTCTGCTTGCAGGTCAATATTGACGATGAAACCACCAAATCTGGCGTTTCGCTGGTAGAGTTGCCCGCTCTTGCGAGCGCTGTAAGCCAACTACCGCGCCTGCAATTGCGCGGGCTTATGGCCATTCCCGCCGCGACCAACAATGCCGAGCAGCAACGCAACGCCTTCGCCAAATTGCGTCAAGCTCTGCAAAGTTTGCAGGCACAGGGTTACGCGCTTGATACTCTCTCTATGGGTATGTCGGGCGATATGGAGGCAGCAATTGCCGAAGGAGCTACTATGGTGAGAGTCGGCACCGATATTTTTGGAAAGCGCGCCAAAGCGCAATAATCTTAAGCAACACTCACTTTTTACTTACAGAATTTATTGTTTCTAACAGGACTCACCATGCCACAAACCACCAGCACCAAAATCGCCTTTATAGGCGCGGGCAATATGGCAAAGGCCATTATTAGCGGTCTCTTGGCTGAGGGCGTTAAGCGCATCAATGTATTTGCCAGCGGGCCGCGGCAGGAAAATTTGGATCGCGTGGCCAGCGAGTTTGGCATTAATACCAGCACTGATAACGCCCTAACTGCCGCAGGTGCCGATGTGGTGGTGCTAGCCGTTAAACCGCAGATGTTAAAAGAAGTGTGTTTGGGCTTGGCGGATTCGCTCAGCCATAGGCCGCTGATTATTTCACTGGCAGCGGGCATTACTACCGAGAGTATTAGTACTTGGCTGGGAGGCGAACATGCAATTGTGCGCTGTATGCCCAATACCCCCTCGCAAGTGCGCGTGGGGGCGAGCGGCCTATTTGCGAATGCGCAGGTGAACAGTGCGCAAAAATCCACCGCCAATACCATTTTGGGTGCTGTGGGAATTGTGCAATGGGTGGATGATGAAGCACTGATTAATCCGGTAACCGCAGTTTCCGGCTCTGGCCCCGCCTACTTCTTTTTAATGATGGAAGCGATGATCGATGCTGGTGTCGAATTGGGTCTCACCCGCGCAGCCGCCACCGAGCTAACCTTGCAAACCGCACTTGGAGCCGCCATCTTGGCCAAGCAGAGCGATGTGGATGTGGCAGAACTACGCCGTCGCGTAACCTCACCCAAAGGTACCACCGAGCAGGCGATTAACTCCTTTGAGAATGACCAAATTCGCGCTATCTTCGCTCGCGCCATGACCGCCTGCTCCAACCGTGCAGTGGAATTGTCCGAGCTATTGGGCAAGTAATTCGTTTTAACAAGAGAGAATACTATGCAAACACTGGCTCAAATCGCCATCTACATTATTAACACCCTGGGTACGCTCTATATCAGCTTGGTACTTGTACGTTTTTTAGCGCAGCTGGTGCGTGCCGACTATTACAACCCCGTCAGTAAAGCTTTGGTGAAATACACCAATCCACTGCTGGTACCTCTGCGTAAAATTATCCCCGGGCTTATGGGTATAGATTTAGCCGCCATAGTTCTAGCCATTGTGCTGCAAGCCGTGGTACTGCAAAGCGTATTGTTGATTGCCGGAATCGGTTTTGTTAATCCATTCACCCTTATTATTTGGGCGATAGTGGCACTGCTTAGTTTACTGGCCGGAATCTATTTCTGGGGCGTAATTGTATTGATGATTGCCAGCTGGGTCGCCCAAGGTAGCCGCAACCCTGCGCTGGGATTATTGCAGCAAATACTAGAGCCCGTGATGGCGCCCTTCCGCAAAATTTTACCGCCGTTGGGTATGCTCGATTTATCCCCCATACTCTTTTTTATGGTACTGAATATTATTCGTGCTTTTGTTTTGCCCGCACTCGCTAAGGCCACGGGCATGATTCCTGGAATTGGCTTTTTCTAAAAAATACTCAGAGGATGAGGCATGGCAAGCGCTATTTATAAAAATCTATGCTTAGGTTTTAGTTTGTTGGCAGCTTGCTACACCAGTGCCCAAACAGTTACTCCCGCGAACGCTAAAGATGTTACTGAAGTGGTTATCAGCGGTCAGCAAAATGCGTCTGACTGGATTCGCGCCGAAAGTCAGCACTTTATTGTTTTCTCTGATGCCAAACAGCAAAACGTCATTCAACTGTTGGACAAGCTTGAGCGTTTTGACTATTTACTACGCCTCTACACCAAAGCGGATACCACAACTGCCAGCACGCAAAAAATCACTCTCTACTATATGGCGAAGGTGCGGGATCTTAATCAAATTGAAAGGAATCAGCCCCGCTATGCCATAGGCCTCTACAATAGCTGCGCGCTCGGTGTACAAGGTTTTGGCGCCCACATGTACTATCGTGTGAACCCAGATCGCGCATTAGAAAAACAACCCGAAAATGAAGGGCTTGCCTATATTTTTGAAGCCTACGCACGCCACTTTCTTTACCGTTATACCAACCTGCGCACCCCCACTTGGTACATTGATGGCTTTGCACAATATTTTGCCAGCACGCGTTTCAGCGACACCGAGACATTGATTGGAATAGCGCCGAAAAGTATCGGAAACTATTTAGCGTTTATGAGTAATGGCCATAGGCGCAGCTTGGATTACACCGATATCTTGCTACAAAATGACTCCAAAGGTCATAACTACGCGGGTACCGCCGGAGTACAGCTTGAGTTTCAGGCAAGGTCTTGGATTCTTACCCATTACATCTTGTCTTCAACCGAAAACGTTAAACGCTTTCGCAGCTTTATCGCCTTAGGCTTGCAAGGGGTGGAGCCACCCCAGGCGTTTGAACAGGCATTTGGCTACAAGGTATCCAAGCTCAATAATGTGCTGTGGAAATACCGCTTACAAACTGCCAAAGCACTCAAACTTAACCTCACTTCCGGTGGCGCTAGCGATATTCAATTTAGCAGTCTCCCGGCTTCCGCTGACAACCTAATCTTGGCTGACGCCGCCTTAAAGACGTGCCCTAATCCTAAAATAGGAGAATCGCTTCTACAAAAAGTACGCCAAGAAGCAAAAAAATTCCCCAACAGTGATTTTGCAGATTTCACGCTCAGTCGCGCTGAAATTGCATGGGGCGATCCGCAAGCGGCTATCCCTTTCTTGAGCACAAAAGCGAAAAGCAAGAGCTTCGATGCCACCTATCTACTAGGCCTTGCCCATTTAAAACTGGCTGAACAGAGCCAAGGGGAAAAACAAAAAGCCTATCTTGAATCTGCACAAACTAGCCTTTTACGCGCCTTCGCACTCGACCAGCAATCTGCAGAAGCCTCTTACGCCTATTTCAGAGCAGGTGTGCAAGCGCAAGCAACACCGAATAATGAGATTTTAGGCGCGGCAATAATTGCAGCCCAGTTGCAACCCGAAGTTAGCAGCTATAGCCGAGCTGCCACACTGAGCCACGCTTATTTGAAGCAAGTTTCAGAAGCAGAACTCAGTTTGCAACTTATGGCAGCTAACAGCCGCGACCCGCAAATGGCAGACTGGGCGAAAACTTGGCAAGCTAAACTCAATGCGGGCGTAACGCGCTCACAAATTCTGGCAGAAATGCGCCTTGAGCTGGCTCCCGCCGCAAGTTTTAAAGAGTGGACAATTGCTAGCGCCGAGGTAATGCAAGCAGTGGAGCTAGCTGCTGGCATGGAGGCTGCCGAGGGTTTTATACGAGACCAACAGCAGCAAAACCAGCAAATGCCCGATCAAGGTGGCTTTAACGCACCGAGATAAGTTATTACTCTACCGCGAGGAGGGCCCATTCACCCCCTCTTTTTACGATCAGCTCACAAATCTCACCCCAATTTAAAAAAACTTGAATCCAATTTCACGATTCTGCCGTACTTGCTATGAATACCCTCTTTTTGGGCCGAAAAATCCTATCCCCACAATAACGAGACAGCTATGGATCCCAATCAACACGCTTTACGGCTCTTAAGTGCCACCGCGCAGGGCGACCGGCTCGCCTTTGAAGAGCTTTATAAACACACTGCCGGCAAACTCTATGCGATTAGCCTGCAAATGCTGCGTCGCCGCGATCTAGCGGAGGACGCCGTGC
>CAUOQW010000193.1:0-5514 GCA_963506825.1 uncultured Cellvibrio sp. | reverse complement strand
CTCGTTCTTACTTCTCCCCTTTGTGAAGAGAGAGGCTGGGAGGAGGCCTTTGCAGGCTAAATCAAACCCCTCGCACCACCAAAATCGTCCCATCCACACTAGTCACTTGCACTCGGTTTTCAGGTTCAATGGGCTCGCTACTTGAGCTATCCAAGCGCGCTAACCAATCCACACCTGAGTAACTCACGCGGCCATCGGCATGGGTGATGCGTGCGGTAACGGGTAAAACTTTACCCACCATGTCACTGCTGGTTTCTGGACCTACTTCTTTATTCTGTAGTTTTTTGAGCGGTCCCCACAGAATTGCGGCGCTTGCGAGCGATATGCCGCCCAGCGCTACTAAGGCGATGCCAAAGTTGTGAATGATTCCGAGTGAAATTAACACCCCAGTAATCACACTGCCGATGGCCACAAATAACAATGGGCCACTCATGCCGAGCAAACTTAATTCCACCAGTAGGCAAATACCAGCGAGGGCGTAAAAAAAATAATCTTGATGTTGCGTGAAATATTCCATCGCGGCATTGCTCCTGGCTATGTGTAATTAATAGTTGTTTAGGATAAATAGCTGAGTGGTTAATTGTTATGCGTGATTAATCGTGGACGATACCGCAATCGCTTGCGCTACTGTGTTGGCAATATTATCGCCAGTTTTGCCATCGGATAAGACCACGGTGCTTTCTTTGGCGATAGCTTTGTGTGCTTCAATGGCGCCCTGTGCCAATTTAAAGTTTACCGCTACACGTCCGTTAGCTGTTGCAGCTGCATCGCCTACCATTTGTAATGCGCCGGCATCCGCAGCAGCCACTAATTTAATTGCAGCTGATTTACCTTCGGCTTCTAAAATTTGTGATTCTTTGCTGGCTTTTGCCGCTAGAACTTGTTGTTCGCGTGCAGCTTCTGCCTCCAAAACAATCGCTGCTTTTTGGCCTTCAGCTTTAGCGATGGCAGCAGCCTTTTCACCTTCAGCCGTTAAAATTGCAGAACGCTTTTGGCGCTCGGCAGACATTTGTCTTTCCATATCTTCTTTAATAGAGGCTGGAATAGTGATTTCCAATAACTCAAAACGTAACACCAATATGCCCCAAGGTTGAGTGGCTTCCAGCATGGCTTTTTGAATTTCTGCATTAATAGCCGCGCGATTTTGAAAGCACTCATCCAACTCCATGGTGCCAATCGCGTTACGCATAGAAGTCATGGCCAGCTGCGTGGTGGCGAGTTTGTAATCGGTGATGTTGTTGGTGGCAGAAGCGGCATCAATCACTTTAATAAATAGTACGCCGTCAATCATAAGCGCCACGTTATCTTTAGTGATAGCGGATTGATGTGGCACCAGCAAGGTTTGCTCTTTAAGGTTGCGGTCAGCGGCAATAGAGTCAAGAAAAGGCACAATCCAATTGAAGCCAGAGCTGAGGGTACGGGTATATTTACCCATGCGATAAATCACATAGCCACGGTTTTGCGGTACAAAATGTATGCCTTTTTTAAGCGTAAATAATAAAACCGCCGCAATCCAAAAAGTGGGGTTGGATAAAAATGAAAATAGCGAGTCCATAGCTGAATCCTTTAATTATGAATGAACGTGAAGTCATAGCTTTATGTGATACGCGCTATGGTGGTAAGAGAATATAAGCAATGGCGGGTGCTTAGCAAGCGCAGTGCGCGGTAATAGTGCGGTGGCTTTACCGCACTCATCGTTTCATTTATAGAGCCAGAACGAGTTTGCCGCCCTTTGCCCGCGATACACATACGCAGATAAATCCTTGCGCTTTTTGTGCGTCACTCAATACATGGTCGCGATGTTCTGCTTCGCCTTCTAGGATTTTTATTGCACAGCTTCCGCAGTCGCCTACGCAGCAATCGAAATTAACATTCACACCGGCATCGCGCAGTGCGCTTAACAAAGATTGATCGGCGGTGGCCTTGATGAGTTTACTGCTGTTTTCTAATTCAAGTACAACTGCTTTATCATTATCAGATTTTTCAGCGGGGAAATGTTCCATTTGTATTCGGTCTTTATCTATACCGAGCATGCGCGCGCAGGTTTCAATTTCAGCCAACATTTTTTTGGGGCCGCATGCGTAAAAAAGTGTGTTGGAGGGAGCCTCCGCTAAAAGATTCATAATATTTAAACGCTGATTTTCATCAGCGGCATAAATATACAAATTGCGCGCAAACGTTTTTTGCAATTCATCTACAAATGCCATGTCGTTTTTGCTGCGCCCAGCATAGTGCAATTGAAAGCGGCGGCCACGCAATGCAAGCGTATGGGCTATGGATATGATGGGGGTGATGCCAATGCCACCGGCAATTAAAATGGCTGGGCTTGCATCCGCATGGAGATGAAAATTATTGCTGGGAATTCCGCACTCTAACAAACTACCCACTGAAAAATTTTTAATAATAAATTGCGAGCCGCCGCTGCCATTTTCTTCAAGCAGCACCGCTATTTCATAAAACTCCCGTTGGTTAGGATTGCTGCAAATGTAATAGTGATGAATATCCTGCTTGCCGTTATTGAGTGTGACCGGCATGGCAATATGCGAACCTGCTGTTATCAGCGGCAATTCCGCACCAGAGCTTGCGCGCAATTGATAGTGGTAAATACGCGGTGTTAATTGTGTAACCTGCGTAACGATTAAACTTAAACGCTCAATAGTCTTGGTCATGAGGATAAATAGACGTAAGGAATAATTGAGTGAGCTTAGCAGATGGGTGAGGGGGTGTCAGGTTGGGGGAGTGGTTTTTGGCTGGTGTGAATTGCAGTGGTAAAGGTTAGTGGCTTAATCCGCTCGTTCTGAGCGCGTAGCAGTCGAAGGATTTGTGTGTGCCTTTCGACTGCTACGCGCTCAGAACGAGCGGAAATACTCATTAAGAGTTAGCGGGAATTAAGCGACTTGCTTGTTGCTATCTTTCTCTGCCGCTTTTTCAGCGCGTTTGGGTGCTATGGGCTCAACTTTTTTTTGCTTCTCGTAAAGGAAGCGCAATACCGCGGTGCGGTAGCCGTTGTACTCAGGGTCGTCTGCTAGCTCTAAACGATTGCGTGGACGCGCGAGTTTTACATCCAAAATTTCACCCACAGTTGCCGCTGGACCATTGGTCATCATGACTATGCGATCTGATAACAATACGGCTTCATCCACATCGTGAGTAATCATAATCACTGTGTTGCCGAGTGCGGTTTGAATTTCCATCAATGAATCTTGCAAGTGCGCGCGCGTAAGCGCATCAAGTGCACCGAAGGGTTCGTCCATCAATAAAATTTCTGGTTCCATCGCCAAGGCGCGGGCAATACCTACGCGTTGTTTCATGCCGCCAGAAATCTCGTCGGGACGTTTGTGCATAGCGTGGGTCATGTGCACTAATTCTAAATTGTGCTCAATCCATTCGCGCATTTCTGCGCGGGTTTTCTTGCCTTTAAAAACGCGTTTAACACCGAGTTCAATATTTTGGTAGGCCGTTAACCACGGTAAGAGAGAATGGTTTTGAAATACGACTGCCCGTTCTGGGCCGGGTTCGTTTACTTCGCGGCCATTTAGCATTACGCCGCCCGTCGTAGCTTGATAAAGCCCTGCCACAATATTGAGTACGGTTGATTTGCCGCAGCCGGAGTGACCAATTAGCGAAACAAATTCGCCTTTGTTAATTTTTAAATTCACATCTTGCAGTGCACAGAAAGGGCCTTTTGGCGTTGGGAAATCTATGCCTACTTTGGATATTTCTAAATGTAATTCGCTCATGATGTCATTCCTATTTTGGTATCCGCCAAGCGGAACATTCTGTTAAGGAGCTTGCGTAAAATTACCTTGCTGTACTTTTCACCTTAGTTTGCGTATTAGCGAACTACTGCGGATTTATCCCAGTTCACATAACCTTGAATGGCGAGCAGAGTGCGATCCAAACCGAAACCTATTACGCCGATGGTGAGCACTGCCACACAAATACGGCCAAGAGAATCGGAGGAGCCATTTTGGAATTCGTCCCACACAAATTTTCCAAGACCTGGGTTTTGCGCCAACATTTCTGCTGCGATTAATACCATCCACGCGATACCGAGTGATAAACGCAAACCGGTAAACATCATTGGAATAGAAGATGGAATAACAATTTTGCGCACATGAGTTAACCAATCTAAACGCAATACACGGCTTACGTTAATTAAATCTTTGCTCACGCCAGCAACACCTACTGCGGTATTGATCATGGTTGGCCACATAGAGCAGAGCGTTACTGTAAGCATGGAGATAATGAATGATTTGGAGAACATAGGGTCTTCACTCACATACACCGAGCTGACCACTAAAGTAATGAGAGGTAACCATGCCAATGGTGATACGGGTTTAAAAATTTGAATGACGGGGTTGAAGGCGCGATAGAGCGATTGGCTCAGGCCTATAACAATGCCCATGGGTATTGCGATAATGGTTGCCAAAATAAAACCACTTAGTACGGTGAATAAGCTGGTTTGAATTTTGTCAAAAAAAGTAGGGCGACCATTGTATTCGCGTACTTTAATTTCCGCATTGGGGTCTTCTTTCAACGCTTCGGCATTACGTTTTTCTTGGCGCTCATAAAATGCCGCTTCGCGCGCATATTCGTCTTTTTGTTCGGCAACTAAATTATTCCATTGTGTTACAACTTCTTTGGGGCCGGGAAAAGTGCCAAGTGAGGTTTTAATATGTTGGGCGCCCACATGCCAAAACAGCAGGAAAAAAACCAAACCTAAAATGGGTAGACATGTTCCAAGAACTATATCGCGCATTTTCGCTGGTGAAATTTTTCCGACAATTGCCGTTGGAAATCTTGGCGCGGCTTTTGTGCTTGATGCGGTGGGTAATACACTTGTGGATTCGCTCATTTTTTTGCCTCCAGCTTTTGCAAGCTTGCTTGTCTAACATCTCTCAGACCACACTAGGTGAATGCTGGGTCTGAGAGAAATTTTTAATTAACTACTACAGATAGTGTGTACTTAGAGTTTGTCGTTACCTTTTAAACCAACTGCGAATTTTGTTAAATACTCGTTGGGTTTGTGGCCATCAAACTTAATACCATCAATCCATTCAGTGGCATCTGGGCTGCGGAAACCATCTACTTTGCTCAGGTCAACTGGGAAGTCGGCGGCAGTTAACTTACCTTCTGCAATCAAATCTTTAGCGGCTTGTTGATAAACTTCTGGCATTACAATTTTCTTCGCTAAATCAATGTACCAGCTATCAGGCTTAGCATCAGAGATTTGACCCCAGCGACGCATTTGCGTGAGATACCAAATAGCATCTGATTGGTAAGGATATGAAGCGTTGTAGCGGAAGAATACGTTGAAGTCTGGCTCTGCACGTTTGTCGCCTCGCTCGTATTCAAAGATACCGGTCATAGAGTTGGCGATAACTTTTTCATCTGCGCCCACATAGTTTGCGTTTGAAATCATTTTTGCGCCGGCTTTACGATTCACGTTGTCTTTTTCGTCTAACCATTTGCCCGCGCGAATTAATGCTTTAACAACGCGAATGTGAGTGT
>CAUOQW010000192.1:0-5528 GCA_963506825.1 uncultured Cellvibrio sp. | reverse complement strand
TTGCCTGGTATTTGTGAGTTGTCACGTACCTTCGCACACGTAGACCCTGTGTACGCTCCGGTGCCTGTAGTTCCTACCTGTCACTATATGATGGGTGGTGTTCCAACCAATATTAATGGTCAAGCTTTAACACAAGATGCTAGTGGTAACGATATCGTTATTGACGGCTTGTTTGCCTGTGGCGAAGTTGCCTGCGTATCGGTACACGGTGCTAATCGTTTGGGCGGTAACTCACTGCTCGATTTGGTTGTGTTTGGTCGTGCTGCGGGCTTGTACATCGAAAAAGCCCTACGTGAAGGCGTTGAACACAAAAATGCTACCCAAGCTGATATTGATAAAGCCATGGAGCGTTTGAACAAAGTAAATACCTCTAATACCGGTGAAAGTGCTGCGGTATTGCGTAAAGAGCTACAAACCATCATGCAAAATTACTTTGGCGTATTCCGCAAAGGCGAGTTTATGCAGAAGGGTATCGAGCAGTTGGCAGCCTTGCGTAAGCGTATTGAAAATGTAGCCATTACCGACAAGAGTAATGCCTTCAATACCGCGCGTATTGAAGCCTTGGAATTGCAAAACCTGTTAGAAGTTGCCGAAGCAACAGCAATTGCCGCTGAAGAGCGCAAAGAATCGCGCGGTGCTCATGCTCGCGATGACTTTGAAGATCGCGATGATGCTAACTGGTTGTGCCATTCACTCTATTTCCCCGGCGAGAAGCGTGTTGCCAAGCGTGCAGTGAATTTCAAACCGCACACTATGGACGCCTTCCAACCCAAAAAACGCACATACTAATAGGGGAACAGTGACATGTTGAAAGTTGAAGTTTATCGCTACAACCCTGATACCGATAAAGCGCCCTACATGAAAGCCTATGAGATTGACACTCACGGCAAAGACTTGATGGTGCTGGATGTACTTGAGTTGTTGAAAGCGCAGGATGAAGGTCTTGCTTACCGTCGCTCATGCCGTGAAGGTGTATGTGGTTCAGACGGTATGAACATTAACGGCAAAAACGGTTTGGCTTGTATCAAATCTATTTCTGAAGCTACCGGTGGCAGCGGCAAGTTAATATTGCGTCCATTACCTGGCTTGCCAGTGATTCGCGATTTGGTAGTGGACATGACTCAGTTCTACGACCAATACAAAAAAATCGAACCCTATTTGCAAAACGATACACCAGCGCCTGCTATTGAACGTTTACAGTCGCCAGAAGAGCGTGAGAAGTTGGATGGTTTGTACGAGTGTATTCTCTGTGCGTGCTGCTCAACTAGTTGCCCATCTTTCTGGTGGAACCCAGACAAGTTCATCGGTCCAGCCGGTTTGTTGCAAGCCTATCGCTTCCTTGCAGATAGCCGCGACTTGGCGACTGAAAAGCGTCTGTCGAAATTGGATGACCCCTTCAGTGTATTCCGCTGCCATGGTATCCAAAACTGTGTTGCCGTATGCCCTAAAGGTTTGAACCCTACACGAGCCATCGGTCATATTCGCAACATGCTATTACAGAGCGCTACCTAAGGTGGCGCTTTTCTGTATTTGCAGCTTGAAAATCTTTATGGCTTAGCCGTATTTTGCGGCTAAGCTTCTAAACTGTTCGCTGTACCTGTCTCGACTGAAAAGGTAGCGACTGAAAAGCGGCGTCATTTGCCACAAGCGAAAGACGTTATTGTGTAGCTAATAGCTAGCTGATAGCAGGGTGTCACATCAGTTGCGCCAGTAGGGCGGTGATGAAACCCTTTATTAAGGTGGGTGGAATGCAAGACAGCATCATGGAGCATTTTTGGAGTAGTTCACACATTTCTGGTGGGAACGCTGCATACGTCGAAGAGCTCTACGACACATATTTACACAATCCCAATGCCGTTCCTGAAGAGTGGCGCAATTACTTTGATCAATTGCCCCGTGTAAACGGCGTATTGACTCAAGATACTCCTCATTCCGTTATTCGTGCACAATTTGAACAGCTTGGTAAATCAAGAGTTCGCACTGTAGCGGTTGCTGGCGGTTCAGTCAGTGCAGAGCACGAGCGCAAGCAAGTTAAAGTCTTACAATTGATTAGCTCTTATCGTTTCCGCGGTCACCAAAAAGCCCAGCTCGATCCATTGGGATTGATGCAGCGTGATGTGATTCCAGATTTGGATTTAAGCTTCCACGGCTTAACCAATGCCGATTTGGATACTGTTTTCAACACTGGTAATTTGTACATTGGCAAAGAAGAAGCTTCTTTGCGCGAAATTATCGAAGCCTTGGAAAAAACTTACTGCGGTCACGTGGGTGCAGAAATCATGCACATTACTCCATTAGCTGAAAAGCAATGGCTGCAACAACGTCTTGAAAGCGTGCGTTCAAATCCCGAATTTAGCAAAGAGCAAAAATTGGCTCTGCTGGAGCGTTTGACTGCAGCTGAAGGTCTTGAGCGTCACTTAGACAGCAAATACCCAGGTACCAAACGTTTCGGTTTGGAAGGTGGCGAAAGTTTTATTCCGCTCGTTGATGCCTTGGTAAAACGTTCCGGCACTTACGGCGCGAAAGAAATTGTACTAGGCATGGCACACCGTGGTCGTTTAAACGCCTTGGTTAACGTGTTCGGTAAAAACCCTTCAGAATTGTTTGCTGAGTTTGATGGCAAGCGTTCATTGAACACTTCCGGTGACGTGAAATACCACTCTGGTTTCTCATCAAACTTGATGACGCCTGGCGGTGAATTGCACTTGGCCATGGCGTTTAACCCATAGCATTTGGAAATTGTATCTCCCGTAGTTGAAGGTTCGGTACGTGCGCGTCAAGACCGTCGTAAAGACACTACCGGCGCTAAAGTAGTACCTATCAATGTGCATGGCGATGCTGCTTTCGCTGGTCAAGGCGTAGTCATGGAGACATTCCAAATGTCCCAAACTCGCGCTTACGGTACTGGCGGTACTCTGCATATTGTGATCAACAACCAAGTTGGTTTTACTACCAACAAGCGTGAAGATTCGCGTTCAACCGAATACTGCACTGACGTTGCTAAAATGATCGAAGCACCGATTTTCCACGTGAATGGTGATGATCCAGAAGCAGTATTGTTTGTTGCGCAGTTGGCGGTTGAGTACCGTTACGAAATTAAGAAAGATGTAGTCATCGATTTGGTTTGTTACCGTCGTCGCGGTCACAATGAAACTGACGAGCCTTCAGCAACTCAGCCATTGATGTATCAAATTATCCGCAATCAAAAAACTACGCGCACTTTGTACGCCGAGAAATTAGTTGCTGCGGCTTTGTTGTCGCAAACGGCGGCTGATGAATTGACCACAAACTATCGCGCAGCTTTGGATCGCGGTGAGCACGTTGCCAGTGGTTTGGTGAGCGAGCCGGATCGCAGCTTGTTTGTGGATTGGACACCTTACATCGGCCACGATTGGTTAACGCCTGCCAATACCGGTATTGATTTAAAAACCTTGCAAGCTGTTGCCGGTAAAATGCTGACTATCCCTGAAGGCATAGTGGTTCAGAAGCAAGTAGAAAAGGTTTATGAAGACCGTCGCAAGATGGCCGGTGGTGCTTTGGCACTTAACTGGGGTATGGCGGAAACCTTGGCCTACGCCACTTTGCTTGAGCAAGGTTACTCAGTGCGTATGACCGGTCAAGACGTAGGTCGTGGTACTTTCTCGCACCGTCATGCGGTTGTTCACAGCCAAAAAGATGGTAGTTCTGCGACACCATTAAAGAATATTAATCCAAGTGTAGATTTTGACTTGTACGACTCCTACTTGTCGGAAGAAGCTGTACTTGCGTTTGAATATGGCTATGCCACTACTGCGCCAAAAGGTTTGGTAATTTGGGAAGCTCAATTCGGTGACTTCGCCAACGGCGCGCAAGTTGTGATCGACCAATTCATCACTTCGGGTGAGCACAAGTGGGGTCGTTTGTGCGGCTTGACTATGTTGTTGCCACACGGTTATGAAGGCCAAGGCCCAGAGCATTCCTCTGCACGTTTAGAGCGCTTCATGCAATTGTGTGCTGAGCACAATATTCAGGTTTGTATTCCGTCAACACCGGCGCAAGTGTTCCACATGTTACGCCGTCAGGCGATTCGCCCAATGCGTCGCCCGTTGATTGTGATGAGCCCAAAATCTTTGTTGCGTCATGAGGCGGCAACATCAACGCTGGAAGAATTGGCGAACGGCCAGTTCCAAAACGTAATTGATGATGCGATTAATCCAGGCAAAGTTGAGCGTGTGATTCTGTGTAGCGGCAAGGTTTATTACACCTTGTTGAAAGAGCGTACAGAGCGCAAGCAAGAGAATGTTGCCTTCATCCGTTTGGAGCAGTTGTATCCATTCCCGGATGTTGAATTGAAAAATATCCTCACCAAATACAAAAATGTGAAGAGCATTGCTTGGTGTCAAGAAGAGCCAATGAACCAGGGCGCTTGGTATAGCAGTCAACACCATTTACGTCGCATGGCGCATGAGCTTTACCCAAGTTTGTATTTGGAATATGTGGGTCGTGAAGCTTCGGCTGCACCAGCGGGCGGTTATATGTCTGCGCACATTGAAGAACAAAATCGTTTTGTAAATCAGGCATTGACTCTCCCTAATTAAGGGAGTGAGTCAACGTAACCAACTAACAAATCATACCTAGCCGAGAGAGAAGGAATAGTAATGAGTACTGAAATTAAAGCCCCAACATTCCCCGAATCAGTAGCTGACGGTACCATCGCGACTTGGCACAAGAAGCCAGGCGAAGCGGTAAAGCGCGATGAATTAATCGTTGATATCGAAACCGATAAAGTGGTTTTGGAAGTCGTTGCACCGGCTGATGGTAGCATCGCTGAAATTATTAAGGGCGAAGGCGAAACTATTCTGAGCAATGAAGTCATTGCGATTTTTGTTGAAGGCGCTGTTGCTGCCGGTGCTGCACCTGCAGCCGCCCCAGTTGCTGCCGCTGCGCCAGCCGCCGCAAGTGCTGAGAAGTTAGTGAATCCAGCTGCACGCAAAATGGCTGATGAGAAAAATGTAAATACTGCAGCTGTTGATGGCACTGGCAAAGGCGGTCGCGTGTTGAAAGAAGATGTTGCCAACCATGTGAAATCTGCTCCAGCTGCTGCACCAGCGGCAAGTGCTGCTCCGGTAGCTGCACTGGAAGCTGTAGGCGAGCGCGTAGAAAAACGCGTTCCTATGACTCGCTTGCGTAAGCGTATTGCTGAGCGTTTGCTTGAGGCTTCTAACACCACCGCAATGTTGACCACTTTCAACGAAGTGAACATGGCGCCAATCATGGCACTGCGTGCGAAATACAAAGATCAATTTGAAAAAGCGCACGGCGGTACTCGTCTTGGCTTTATGAGTTTCTTCGTAAAAGCGGCTGCAGAAGCTTTGCGTCGCTTCCCAGCTGTGAACGCATCTATCGATAACAACGATATCGTTTACCACGGTTACCAAGATATTGGCGTTGCCGTTTCTACCGATAAAGGTTTGGTTGTTCCAGTATTGCGCAACGCAGAAAGCATGAGCTTAGCTGGTATCGAAAATACTATTCGCGATTTCGGTTTA
>CAUOQW010000191.1:0-5532 GCA_963506825.1 uncultured Cellvibrio sp. | reverse complement strand
CAATATATTTCCTACGGCTTCAAATCGATTACTTAAACCCAAGCTTGCAAATTCAGGTATGCGTTCTTCTTTTTTGCTGGCGCAGTGGCGCAAATCGCTGGTGTTAATACTGATGCGTCCTAATTTTCGTAACTCGGTGATTAAGTGTGCGCGCGCAACCACTTCTTGGGTTTCATTGCCCCAGAAGGGTGAATGCAATAAATTGCAGAGTTTTTCTAATGGCCAGTCGTTATCTTGCAGCGCCAGCATATCAAACAAGCTGCTTATTAAAGGTGTTGAACCGAGTGGTTTACCGGCAGAAAAGTTAAATGGCAGGGTGTAGCGCGGTGAACCTGGCAGCAACGAATGGGCTTCAAAAGCTTGCGTGAAAACTCGCTCAACTTGATCTCGGCATTGCCCAAGGTTGGGTACAACAACACAGATTAATGCAGTTTCTGGTGCTTGCTGTAATTGTGCTTTACTCCAGAGTGCCGCTGCGCGAATTTCTGTTTCTGTGGTATCGGTTTGCGTGCGAGTGATCTGGGTCTGTGATGCAATTTGATTAGGCAAGCGGATCAGCTTATGAGTCGCCGCTGCTAATATGGCTTGCATCAGCGGCGGTAAATCATCAAAACCTTCCAGATATATTTCATCCAGCTTGGGCAAGTCGCCCTGCGTAAATGCCTGCGCAATAAGCGCATAACTGGTTTCGCGGGTTACGCAGCTTTGAAGTTTTAGTGCGTGTTTAAATTCCTGCGCCCAAGCTACAAATTGTGCAGAGTTACTTTTAGCATCAGAAAAGTAATCGCTCGCAAAGCTATCGTTTAACTGCCACAGTTCCAAGTTTTTAAATGCACTATCCGCTTGTTGCGCGAGCGGTTTTGGCTGTAAGAGCGTTGCACCGAGCGCAGAGTTTTTAATCGCCGCTTCCCACAGCATTTGGCGCTGCACAGGTGTTGCTATAGTCACACAGGAATAACTCACACCGCGATTTTGTAGCGCCTCCCACTGAGATTCCAACCACTGGCTCAAGCTTTGAATATTCGGCTTTAACCACGCTTGTGATGTTTGCTCTACCGCAAATGCGCGCAATAAATGATTACGTAAGCGATTATTGGGAACCAGAATCAGCGCATTGCTTGCGAGTGCAGGCACAAGTGCTTGAAGTGAGAGGTAAGTTGCTGCCATGCGAAAGTCTCTTTAAGAAAACAAAAAGGCTCCTCATCAGCGATGAGGAGCCTTTGTCTAGCGCGAGTATTTATTAATCGTCGTTTGCGAAGCCTAAGAGTTGTAATAGGCTGGTGAACAAGTTAACGATAGAAAGAAACAAGCTAGTGGTCGCCATAATATAGTTGGTTTCGCCACCGTGAATAATTTCGCTGGTTTGATACAGAATTAAGGCAGACATTAAGAGCACAATACCTGCAGAAAGCACCAAGCTCATGGTGGAGAATTGATAACCAAATAGTGATGCACCGATTAAAAATAGACAAGCTGCCAGCATTAACATCATGCCTGCCGCAACAAAGCCGCCGAGGAAATTAAAGTTTTTGCGCGTGGTTAGTACATAGGCTGACAAGCCGATAAATACCGCAGCAGTTCCGCCCAAGGCTTGCATAATTAACGCGCCGCCATTGGCCATTTTGAGATAGTGATTGAGGATTGGACCTAGGCCTGCGCCGATTAAACCGGTAAAGGCGAATACCACTAAAAGACCGTTCGCTGAATTAGCGGTTTTAGGCAGCACAAACCAAATTAACGCCATAGCGATTAAACTCATCACTAAACCTACGCCTTGGCCTATGCCCATCGCCATGGAGATACCAGCGGTAACTGCACTGAAGGCGAGCGTTAGGCCGAGCAACATATAGGTGTTGCGCAACACCTTGTGGGTTTCGGTTTGGCTTACGGATTTAAGCGTTTCGAAGTTAGATATGTTTTGCATGATGGTCTCCATCGGTAGTTACAGGTCGTTTGAGCGTCTAGATATAGAGTATTGCGATACTACAAAAGAATAGCTGCTATTGCTACGGTTAAATATGGTGGCTGGATGAGGTTTTTCAAGCCTTTATGACATATTACAAGCGTATATCGCTCTCACGTAAGAGTCATATTTTACCAAGAAGTTTCGTTTGCTTGGCTTGTGGATTCGCTGCTTCTATTTACCTTCGTTTAGCAATGATTCCAAGCAATGCTCTTCAATACCATAAAAAGTTTTAATCGCTGCAATCTGTGCTAAGACCTCGCTGTTATCTCGCTCAGTTTTGCGCTTCTGCGCTAGAATCATTTTATTTTTGCTGGTGTGTTCTAGCGAAATAAATTCAAACACTTGGGTGTCGTAGCCATTGGCTTCTAGTAAAAGTGCGCGCAGCCCATCGGTGACCATTTCTGCTTCTTGGCCTAAGTGAATACCGTGATGCAACACCGGCGCTAAGAGTGCAGGGCTTTTCATTTGTGGGCGAATTTGTTTGTGGCAACAGGGCGAGCACATAATAATATCCGCACCTGTGCGAATGCCCATATGAATTGCGTAATCGGTGGCGGTATCGCAGGCGTGTAGGGCGATCATCACGTTAATGTTTTTTGCGGCAAAATGTTTTACATCGCCTTGCTCAAATTGAATGCCAGTTAAGCAAAGTTTGGATGCCGTTTGATTGCACAAATCCACCAAGCCTTGGCGCAGCTCTACACCGGTAACGCGCGTATTAACGCCGAGTTGTGCGCTTAAATAATCGTGAACAGCGAAGGTTAAATAAGCTTTGCCGGAACCGAAGTCGGCGATATGCACTTCATCATGTTTGGCAATGCCGGTGTTTTCAATCGCTTTAGAAAGCACTTCAATAAATTTGTTGATCTGCTTCCACTTGCGCGACATAGCGGGAATAATTTGGCCGTTAGCGTCGGTAATACCCAGCTCGCGCAAATAGGGGCGGCTTTGCTCTACAAAACGGTGCTTTTCTTTGTTGTGTACCAAGAGTTTTTCTTTTGTATCTTGTTCGGTGGTATTCGTTTGCTTGGCTTGAGTTGCAGGCGCGTTTTTGTTGCGATGTTTATTCACCAGAATTTTACCTTTCTTGCTGTAGCTCAATTGAATCTCCCATTCATCGCTCAGCATATGGGCATTTTTAAAGTCTGTACCCAATGAATTTTCTAGAAAGGTAATGGCATCAGCTAGGCTTAGGTTTTTGGTGATGTGATTGGTGCGATATTCGTACAGAAATGACAGCAGTAATTCGTCTTTAATTTTTAGTGGTCGAACCGTAATGCGTTCAAGTTCGGTGTCATCGCCTTGATATTTGGAGAGCACAAGGCGCTGTAGTGATTGCGCGTTAAATGCAGTTTGAATCTGAGTAAAAAATTGTTCGAGTTCTGGCAGAGCCATAGTGATACCTGAAGGCGACATAGTGTTATTCAACGGGAATGATGTCGGTGTTGTGAATTCCAAATTGTGCAAGCTGGGGTGCGAGTGCGGTTACCGCATCAGACGCTTTGGTAAAAATCGCCCAGTGTTCTGGTGCTTGCTCGTCAAAAGTGTGTTCTGCCAAGAGCGAGGCGACACGGCGCGCTATAGCTTCACCAGAATCGATTAATTGTACCTTGGAGGCGAACTGCGCGGCCAATTCATCGCGCAACAAAGGAAAGTGAGTGCAGGCTAAAACAAGTACATCCATTTCATTGCCGCGAGGGTGATTAAAAAATGGCTGTAAAATCTCATTTAGTTGCGCAGGAGTTACTTGGCCGCCGCGCAACTTATGCTCTGCAAGCTGCACTAATTCGCTGGAACCCACCGAAATAACCTCTGCATTGGGAGCGTATTCGCGAATGAGGTTGTGCGTGTAAGGGCGTGCGACCGTAGCGGGTGTGGCCAACAAACCAATCACTTGCGATTGGCTTTGGGCAGCGGCGGGTTTTATCGCCGGGACAACGCCTACCACCGGCTGCGGAAAATGGTTGCGCACATGCGGCAAAGTCAGGGTGCTGGCGGTATTGCAGGCGATGACAATAATATCCACCGGATGCGCTGCAATAATTTTGCGAAAAACGGCATCCACCCGTGCAATCAATTCCGCTTCACCCTTGGTGCCATAGGGAAAGAAGGCATTGTCAGAAGCGTATATCAGCGGCGCAAAGGGCAGCTTCTTTTGAATCTCATGGACAATGCTCAAGCCACCCACGCCGGAATCAAATACAAGAATGCGGGGGCTGGCTGAAATGGGGGTTGAAGGCATGGAGGCTCGATCTAAAGAATTACGCTAGAATGCTGAAAACCGAATTCTAGGGCAGGGCGATAAGCCACTCAACTCATTTATTAAGGATCTTCTGTGAACAGCGCGTTTATTACTCTCATTATTGTTTTGATAGCTTTAGTCGCTGGCTTTTTTTTCGCCTATTTTTTGCTGAATGCCTCTGCCCGCAAACGCTTGGAAGATGCGCTTTTGCTGCGCGAAAATGAACTCAAAGCACTTTACATTCAAGAGCAACATCAAGCACTGCTACTCCAAACTGGGCTGCAACATGATTTGGTGCAAGCTCAACAGCAAGCGCAAGATACCAAGCAAGAGTTAGCGCAATTGAAACTGGCCTATCAACAGCTGCAAGATCACGCAAGTTTGCATTTACAAGACTTGGCTGCCGCTAAAGAAAAGCTGCAACAATTCGCCGAGCTGCAACAACAATTCCAACAAAAAGATGCGGCCTTGGTGAAGGTAACTGCCGATGCCACAGAGTTAACGACGCGTTTAGATCAAGAGCGCAAAAACTTTACCGAGCAGTTGGCACTGTTACAAAATGCCAAGCTTGAATTGTCAAAAGAGTTTGAGAATGTTGCTAATAAGATCTTTGATAATAAGCAGCAGCAATTTTCGCTATCCAGCAAAAGCTTGCTGGAAACAACGCTTGACCCTTTCAAATTACAGCTCAATGATTTCCGCAAAAAAGTGGAAGATGTTTACGAAAAAGAAAATGCCGACCGTAATAGGCTCTCTGGCCAAGTCTTAGAGTTGCAAAAACAAGCGCAAAAAATTGGTGAAGATGCGGTTAATCTGGCGCAAGCGTTAAAAGGTAACAACAAAGCGCAAGGTAATTGGGGCGAGGTTATTCTTGAACGTTTGCTGGAAGAATCTGGCTTACAAAAAGGCCGCGAATACGATACCCAAGTGAGTTTTACCGGCGATGACGGTTCGCGCCGTATGCCCGATGTTATTATTCATTTGCCGGAACATAAATATATTATTATCGACTCTAAAGTTTCTTTAATTGACTATGAAAAGTTCTGCTCAACGGATGATGAGCAAGAGCGTAAGTTTTATCTCAATGCTCATGTAAATTCGCTGCGCGGTCATATTAAGGGCTTGAACTTTAAAGATTACGAAAAACTTGAAGGCGTTAAATCGATTGATTTCGTGTTTATCTTTATACCCATTGAGGCGGCTTTTATGTTGGCTATGCAACATGAACCTAATCTCTACCGCGAAGCTTATGACAAGCATATTATTTTGGTAAGCCCGACCACGCTGCTGGCAACCCTGCGCACAGTTGAAAATATTTGGCGCT
>CAUOQW010000190.1:0-5558 GCA_963506825.1 uncultured Cellvibrio sp. | reverse complement strand
CCATCCCCGATGCTATGGGTTTAGGTTTGTATTTCGAAACGGGCGAAGGTCCCAAGTTTCGCAAACCCGTGCGCACCGAGGCGGATATCAATGCACTTTCTGTCATAAAACCTGAGCAAGATTTGCCCTATGTGGTAAATGCCGTGAAAACTATTCGCCGCGAGCTCAATGGTCGCGTACCGCTGATTGGTTTTTCGGGCAGCCCTTGGACATTGGCGACTTATATGATTGAAGGTGGTTCCAGTCGCGATTTCCGTCGCGCGAAAGAAATGCTCTACAACCAGCCGCAATTGATGCATCAACTATTGAGTACCTTGGCTGATTCGGTAATTGTTTATCTCAATGCCCAAATTACGGCGGGCGCGCAAGCGGTGCAGATTTTTGATACCTGGGGCGGCGCTTTATCGCACGCGGCTTATCAAGAGTTCTCGCTCAACTATATGCAGAGAATCGTTAATGGTTTGATTCGTGAACATGAGGGTCGTCAGGTTCCGGTAATTCTGTTCACCAAAGGTGGCGGTCAATGGCTGGAATCTATGGCGGCTACTGGTGCAACAGCCTTGGGCTTGGATTGGACTACGGATATAGGTTTAGCACGCCAACGTGTAGGTGCTAAAGTCGCACTGCAAGGCAATATGGATCCAACTATTCTCTATGCATCGTCTGAGCGTATTCGCACTGAGGTTGGCACTATTTTGGCAGCTTATGGTAAGGGCTCAGGCCATGTCTTTAATCTTGGGCACGGTATTACCCCAGAGGTAGACCCTGCGCATGCTGGTGCGTTTATTAATGCAGTGCACGACTTATCAAGTCAGTATCACGACTAGATCAGCCGTTCATGCATTGATAATATCCCTTGATAGCTTTTTACACAGGACGGCTCTGGTTTGTTCGGCTATTCTTCATTACACTCATCTCAATGAGTATTTGAATAATAACCAGTGTTGGTAAGACGGAATTGGTTTTAAAATTTGAAGACGAGGCCTAGTGTGGGTATCAAGCAACTAAAGGTTGATGTAAATGAGCTGAGTCTGGGTATGTATGTATCCGGCTTGGATCGCCCGTGGTCGCAAACCCCTTTTCCGTTACAAGGCTTTTACTTGCGGGATTTACAAGAGGTGAATCAGCTTAAAAGCTTGTGTAATTATGTTTATATTGATGTTGAGCGTGGCCGCGGCCCTATTGCCGCCAATCTTAAAAAGCTGGACAGTAAGTTTGGTAAAGTAAAGGTAGTTGGGCGTGAGCGCGACAATGCTGTGCTCAATGAGCCTATAGCGCCGCTGAAAATTCAGCGCAATCTCTACCGCGAAATTCAGCCGCTGCAAAAAGAAGTCAAGAAAGCCAAGCAATTGCATCAAAAAGTGTATGGTGCAGTTGTTGAAGTCATTGAAATGCTTGAAAACAAGCAGCTTGAAAATATTTCCCTCGGTGAAACCAAGAAAGTGGCCAGTGAAATGGTGGATAGCGTGTTGCGCAATCCGGATGCTTTTACTTGGTTGTCCCGCGTTCAAGAAAAAGACGAATATACCTACAGTCACGCGGTGCGTTCATCGGTATGGGCAATTTTGTTTGGTCGCCATATCGGCTTACCCAAGCGCGATCTCGATGTGCTCGCCTTGGGTGTTTTGCTAAAAGATGTGGGTAAGGTAATGCTAGATCAAGGTATCTTGATCAAAGCAGAGCGGAACCCTGAAGAAGAAAGAGTTTACGAACCCTTTGTGGAGCTTGGCTGCGAAATTTTGCGTAAAACACCAGGTGTTGAGCCGCGAGTAATCAGTGTGGTTAAAACTCACTGTGAGCGCTTAAACGGCAGTGGTTACCCACAACATTTAGTAGGCGATAAGATTCCTTTGTTGGGGAAGATCGCAGGTATAGTTACTTTCTATGACCATGTTACTAACCCCCGTGGTTCCCGCCACCCTATAGCACCCTCAAAAGCCGTCGCTCGTCTCTATGAATTGCGCAACATTCAGTTTCAAGAAGAACTGGTGGTGGAGTTTATTCGTGCGATTGGTTTATACCCCACAGGTACCTTGGTGGAGTTGAGTACGGGTGAAGTGGCTGTTGTGGTTGAACAAAATTTTGAGCGCCGTTTAAAACCTAAGGTTATGGTGGTATTGGATTCACTCAAGCAACCCTTGACCGAGTCTGTGCTTTTGGATCTTTCTGAAGATGACAAGCGCAAGCAAGCTTTGTTGGATTCTGGCAAGAAGACTCGCTACGAAATTGAAAAAATTGAAATTGCTCGCGATCTTGAGCCGGGCAGTTACGAAGTGGATATTTCAGGTATTCGCGATCAATATTTAATGAAGACGGAAAAATCCGGTCTCTTGGGTTTACTGAATCGCCTCAAAGGGTAATCTAAGAGTTGGCTTTATCAAAGCCGCTATCAGTCCTGCTGATGGCGGCTTTTTTATGCTCTGATTACTTTGGGGTGTGTAAAGTTATTAAAATAAACTCGTTTTATCGAACGATTGAGTAGCAGACTGCGGTTAGCTATAGAGTTTTTACATGTGCTGGTCACTAGGGTTTATTCATGGGTTGTTTTTTACGGTTGATGTCATGTGTTGTGTTCTTGACGGGTGCCTTAGCATTGCCGGTATTTGCTGGCTCGTTTGAGTCACAACAGAGCAATACCACCATTTTTGATGGTGTTAAGGGGGAGCCTGGTGAGTTATCAATTGATGCCAATCAGACCATACACATTTGGAAAGGCCGTGATTCTGGACAATCGGCGGGTGTTGGCTTTGCGTATCGTAAAATATATGGCGATTTTATTCTGACGGTTCAATTAAAAAATCACAAAAATGCTGATCAATCTTTCTACGGTTTGCAGATTGCTGCAGTCGACTCCGCGCTCTCTTTTAAAACGAAACTTGATTCGCAATCCAATCTAAATGTTGAACTCTTACAGGGCACAAAAAGCTCGCATCTTGCCAGAGAGGCGCAGGTGCGAAATCCTGATATTTTGCAGATTGAGCAAGCTGGTGCAGAGCTGATGTTTTCGGCGGCCAATTATGGCAAACCGCTAAAAGTCATTGCGCGTTACACCTACCTTAAGGTGCAAAGTATGAATGTCGGTGTTTACCGGGAATTTGCTGCGGGTGATAAAAATTTGCTTGAAATGCGCAACTTGCGCTGGGTGATTCCGGCGTGGAAAGGTTTCATTCCTTATCACCATTATTTGGGTAGTCGTTTAGAGATTTTGGATGTAGTGACCGGCGAGCGCAAAGTCATTTATGAAACAGCGGCTGCGATTGAAGCGCCGAATTGGACTTCCGATGGCGATACGATTATTTATAACTCAGCTGGCCGTGTGTATAAGCTGTATTTACCCACTAAAAAAGTATCTTTGTTCAATACGGGTTTTGAGGTTAAGAATAACAACGACCACATAGTCTCATACAAGAGCAAGATGCTCGGTATTACCCACATGGAAAAGGCTATTACCGATAATTGGCATGTCTATAAATTACCCATTAATGGCGGCGAACCCGTACAGCTCACGTTTAAGTCGCCTTCCTATTTGCATGGTTGGTCGCCCGATGGCCGCTATATTCTTTATACCTCAAGGCGCAACAATCAATTTGAAATTTATCGTGGCAATAGCGATGGTTCTGGTGAAGAGTTACAGTTGACTCATAACGACAGTATGGATGACGGCTCTGAATATACACCAGACGGTAAATATATTTATTTCAACTCAAGCCGTAGTGGTGCAATGCGTTTGTGGCGCATGGATGCTGATGGCAAAAACGCTAAACAAATCACCTTCGATAATTACAATGATTGGTTTCCGCATATATCGCCCGATGGCAAACATATTTTATTTTTATCCTATTTGCCGGACGTAGAGCCGGATTTACATCCCTATTACAAACCTGTTTATTTGCGCATGCTGCCTATCGCTGGCGGGGAGCCTAAAGTAGTGGCTTATCTTTATGGTGGGCAGGGTACTATTAACGTACCCTCATGGTCGCCCGATGGCCGCTATGTAGCTTTTGTCAGTAACAGCCAACTTGGCGCGGACAAGCATTAACAGAACCTTAGAGGCGGACATTAGAAAAAAGGCATTAACATCCTGTTAGATGTTAATGCCTTTTTTCTAATGTCTTTTTGACGATACTTTTATGGTGCCTTAACTTTTGTTGCGCCTTACTTTTTGCTGTGGTTTAAATTTTTATTGTTTATGGCCGAATTTAACGCCTACCCGTGTTGTTGCACCAGCTACAAATTGTGTTTCCCAATGGATTTTGTTTTTTGCAAACAAAATGATGGCAGTGGAGCCCAATTTGAATCGACCCATTTCAGCGCCTTTTTCTAACACAATATTCTGATAAGGGTAGAGCGACGTTTGTGTTTCGCGGCTGCCCATGGGTGCTAAATGTCCATCCCACACAGTTTCAATACCTGCAACAATCATGGCGCCCACCAACACCACCGCCATTGGGCCTATATCCGTATCAAAAATCGCAGCGACGCGTTCATTGCGTGAAAATAAGCGAGGCACATTTTCTGCGGTTACTGTATTTACTGAAAACAAATCGCCGGGAATTGCCACCATAGTGCGCAACTTTCCACCATAGGGCATGTGTACGCGGTGATAATCTTTGGGTGATAAGTAAACAGTTGCAAAATCGCCATCCATAAATTCTTGCGCAAGAGCTGCGTCGCCACCGAGCAGTTCTTCCACCGAATAATCTTGGCCTTTCGCTTGAAACACACGGCCATTCACAATTTTTCCGAGTTGGCTAATGGAGCCATCGGCAGGGCAGACTATAGCTGGCGGCTCACCGCAAATGGGGCGAATACCGGGTTTTAATGCGCGTGTAAAAAAATCATTAAAAGAGGCGTAAGCACGTGGGTTTTCTTCGGCTGCAAGCGTCATATCAACTTGGTAGCGCTTAATAAACCAATTAATAAAGGTGTTTTTAACCAAACTGTTATTGCAGTTGGCAATGCGCCCAATAACACGCGACAACGCATGTTGAGGAACCATATGTTGTAACTTAATAAATAATTTGTCATTCATAGAGACTGTGCCTATCTAACTGTGCCTATCTAGATAGAAGCTTTACCTATCTAAAAGCTATTATTTCGGGTGCCGTGTAGAATGCCGCATGGTATCAAAAAGCGCGCAGCCGTGCTCTGTATATAAACTTGATTAATGGTTGGGTGAATCTGTGCTTCAGTATCAAATAATTCCTGTGACTCATTATCAACAAAATTGCACACTGCTATGGTGCGATGAAACCTTGCAGGCGGCAGTGGTGGATCCGGGCGGTAATATTGAGCGCATTTTAAGCGTGTTGATTGAGCGCAAGCTCACCTTGGTAAAAATTCTGCTTACCCATGGTCATCTTGATCATGTTGGTGGAACCGCTGCTTTAGTTGAAGCGACGCGATTGAATCCGGATGTGCCTGCAATTCCTATCGAAGGCCCGCATCAAGACGATATGTTTTGGATTAATATGCTGCCGCAGCAAGCGCAAATGATGGGATTTTCCACGCCCCAAAATTTTCAACCCGATGTGTTTTTTAGCGATGGCGATGCAGTG
>CAUOQW010000189.1:0-5562 GCA_963506825.1 uncultured Cellvibrio sp. | reverse complement strand
TCTTGAAGCGGGCATAGCTGCAGGTGTACTGGTGAATGGTGACCGCACTGCGCGTCTATTAAACAGAGCTAAAACCGAAGCTGCAAAAGATTTGGCAAGTATAGATGCCATTGTCAAAGATGCCGCGACCAAGCCAACTGGCGAGCCTTTGGCTAAACTGGGTGCTGACTATCTAGGCCATGGTCTAAATGAAAAAGCTATTACCGCTATTCAAAGTGCAATCGCTAAGGGTGGTTTGAAATCAGTTGATGAATCTTACATGCGTTTAGGTGTAGCGAATTTCAACTTGGGCAAAAAAGCTGAAGCTATCAAGGCATTTCAATCAGTTTCAAGCAAGTCCAATTTGAATCGTGTAGCCAACCTTTGGATTCTTCACGTTAAAAAGTAATTGAATTAAGTTTGTCTAAATGCCCGCATACGCGGGCATTTTTTTTGGCCGGTTTAAACTGGGAAGGAATTAAGCAGAAATCATAAGCCTGTGTATAATGGGCGCCTGCTTTGCGCCCTTAGGCGCGAATATTTATTTGTTGAAAAGGTATAGCTTGTGACTTTTATTCAGTTCTTAATTCAAGAGTGGATCTTAACCAGTTTGCTAGCAGCGCTTATTATTGCTTATAGCTTGCGCGAGCGGATAAAGAGTGGGGTTCCGGTTACCAATAATGAACTCACGAGCTTGGTAAATAGTGACAAGGCGATTATTGTAGATATTCGCCCAAGTGCAGAATATAAGTTGGGTCATCTTGTTGATTCTATAAATATTCCTTATGAGCGAATTAATGCTGATATAGCTACCCTTGAAAAATACAAATCCAAGACCATTATTATTGTTGATAAGCTCGGTCAGTATGCAGGTACGGCGGGGCGTCAGTTAGCAAAAGCGGGCTTCGATGTGCGCAGGCTTTCAGGTGGCATCAGCGAGTGGCAAAATCAAAATTTGCCACTGGTGAAGGGTAAGCAAAAATAGAGATCAAACATGGCACAAGTTTTAATGTATACAACAGCAATCTGCCCTTACTGCGTTAACGCCAAAAAGTTGTTGGCGCAAAAAGGCGTAACTGTTGAAGAAATTCGTGTCGATCAAAATCCCCAACTGCGCAGTGAAATGATGCAGAAAAGTGGACAGCGAACAGTGCCACAAATTTGGATTGGCGAGCTTCACGTAGGTGGGTTTACTGATTTATGGGCGCTTGATAAACAAGGCAAGCTCGATGGGCTTTTACAAAATAACTAAGTGATATAAAGAGAATTATTATGACCGAAGAAATAGGCCAAGTGGCAGAAGCTCAAGAGCAAGAAGTACCGCAAGCGGGCTTTGCAATTCAAAAAATTTATTTGAAAGATATTTCATTTGAAACTCCTAGTGGTTTAGAAGCATTTACTAAAGCGTGGAAGCCTAATGTACAACAGGATTTAAATATTCAAGTAACGCCCTTAGAAGAAGGTTTATTCGAAGTTCTCTTGTTGTTAACAATTACTGCGCGTATTGATAACAAAGTTGTTTTCTTGGTAGAAGTAAAACAAGGTGGTTTATTTGTTATCAACGGCTTGGATGGTATTCAACTAAGTCATGCGATTAACACACTCTGCCCACAAATTCTGTTCCCTTATGCGCGTGAAACTATTGATAGCTTATTAACGCGCGGCGGTTTCCCTCCGTTGATGTTAGCACCTATTAATTTTGATGCGGTATTTGCTCAGGCAGTAATGCAAGCACAGCAACAAGCAGAAGCTAATGCGGCCACCGCGCCTGCAGAGCCAGCACTTAATTAATACTCACTATTAGCCCGGCATTCGCCGGGCTAATTCATTATCAGGTGTAGTCGATGTTTAATCTTTCTCGCCTCGATCGCTCTAACTCAAGTTACATTGCCGCTATTGATTTAGGTTCCAACAGCTTTCACATGATTATTGCCAAATGGGATAACGACCAATTGGTGGTACTTGATCGTCTGCGCGATCCGGTGCGCATGGGCTGGGGTTTGGGTAGTGATGGCTCACTCAGTGAAGAGGCGCGCTTACGCGCACTCAATTGCCTTGAAAAATTTGGCGAACGCTTGCGCGAATATCCATCGCGCAGTGTGCGCATTGTTGGCACTAAAACGCTGCGCAGCATTAGCGATTCAAGTCAGTTTTTAGCAGATGCACAACAGCGCCTCGGTCACCCGGTGGAAATTATTTCTGGTGATGAAGAAGCGCGGTTAATTTATTTAGGTGTGGCACATTGCATCGCACCTAAAGATGGCAAACGCTTGGTGATGGATATCGGTGGTGGTAGTACGGAGATTATTGTCGGCGAAGGCATGTCACCGCTCATAAAAGAAAGTTTAAATATGGGCTGTGTTGCTATTACCAAACGCTTCTTTTTGGATGGGAAGGTCAACGAAAAAAATACCCGTAAAGCATTAATTGCTTGTATGCAGGAACTATCGCCCGTAGCCGAAGAGTTTATTCAGTTGGGTTGGAATCAAGTGTTGGGTGCGTCAGGTACAATTAAAGCAGTGGCTAAAGTATGCAGTGCTGCGGGTTGGAGAAACGGCGTTATTCGCCTGATGGATTTAGAAAAAATTGTGCAGCTTTATTGTCAGCACGGCAGTACAGATTTAAAAATTCCCGGGTTATCGGATGATCGCCAACCGGTATTTTTAGGCGGTGTGATTGTTTTAATAGCGCTCTTCGAAAGCTTGCAGTTAGCAGAGATGATGGCGGCGGATTGGGCCCTGCGTGAAGGTTTGTTATTCGATTTAAAAGGTCGTTTAGAAAATCATGATATACGCCAAGGGAGTGTCGATGCTTTAGCATCACGATTTCACGTCAATATGGAAAAGGCTCAAGCGGTAGCCGCAACTGCGCTGAATTTATTAGAGCAAGTTGTCGATGATTGGGACCTCAATCATAACGAGGCCAGTAAGCTTTTAGCTTGGGCTGCACATTTGTACTCGGTGGGTCTGGATATTGCTCACAACGATTATCACAAACACAGTGCCTATGTGGTCCAGCATGTTGATTTAGCGGGTTGCTCGCGGGTTGAACAAACGCATCTTGCTGCCTTGGTATTGGCGCATCGCAAACGTTTTCCTCTTAAACAATTTCCGTCTGGCAATGATGATTTAATCCACCTAGCGATGTTGTTGCGGCTGGCGGTAATTTTTCATCGCGGTAAAAAACGTGAAGGTTTACCTGCAATTCAATTGCAGGCATCAAAGAAAAAAATAAAACTGAAAATTTCCGCAGCCTGGCTTGAGCAACATCCTTTAACGCACGCGGATCTAGAAACCGAAATGCGCCATTTGGATGATATAGGCTATAGCTTGGAGCTCATTTAATTGCACAAATTGAAATAAAAAAGGCCAATCAATGATTGGCCTTTTTTATTGCTCAGTTTTTACATCAGTGGCGCGATGTCCAGCGCTCTAACAAAATACCTTGAGCATCAATTTCAATTTCATCCCCGGTTGGATTTAATAGTTTATAGGTGCCATCGGCATTTAAAATCCATGCGTGAGTGTTATCGGCAAGATAGAGATTTAAATCTTCAATCATGCGGTCGCGAATGCGTTTATGTTTGATAGGAAAACAGGTTTCAACGCGGTGAAACATATTGCGTGTCATCCAATCTGCGCTGGAGCATAGCAATTCGGTGTTACCACCATTTTCAAAATAAAACACACGGTGGTGCTCTAAAAATCTACCCACTATAGAGCGCACACGAATATTTTCAGAAAGCCCTTGCATGCCCGGGCGCAATTGACACACGCCGCGCACAATTAAATCAATTTGAACTCCCGCTTTGGATGCAGCATAAAGCTCATTCACTAGTTCTTCATCATAAAGTGAATTCATTTTGGCAATAATGCGTGCGGGTTTGCCGTGCTCAGCATTTTCTTTTTCAGTGCGAATCCGGCGAACTATACCTTTGTGTAAGGTAAAGGGGGCATAGAGCAGCGCATCCATTTTGGAGGCTTTGCCCATGCTGCTTAATTGTAAAAAAATACGATAGACATCATCGCCAATTTCTTTATCAGATGTCATTAAACCATAATCGGTGTAGAGCTTACTGGTTTTAGGGTGATAGTTGCCGGTGCCCATATGTACGTAATAACGCAACTTGCCTTCTTCACGGCGTGCAATCAACAACATTTTGGCGTGAGTTTTAAAACCCACTACGCCGTAAATTACGTGAATACCAAAACGTTGCAAACGTTCGGCCAGCGCAACATTTTGCTCTTCATCAAAGCGCGCTCGTAGTTCAACTATAGCGGTCACTTCTTTACCGGCTTTTGCCGCTGTTACCAAAGCATCTACAATGGGCGAATTAGAACCGGTGCGGTACAGAGTTTGTTTAATGGCGAGCACATGAGGATCAGTAGCCGCCTCACGTAGAAAATCCACCACACCTTGAAATGAATCAAAGGGGTGGTGCAATAAAATATCTTGCTTTTGTAACACCTCAAAATAGCTATTGGTGCGTTTTGGCAATTTTGGCATGGCCTGCACGAAGGGTTGAAAAAATAACTCCGGCTTTTTAATTAACTCAAACAGGTCGCTATAGCGATTTAAATTTACTGGACCATTAATATTGTAGAGATCGCGCTCTTTAATTTCGCAGCGTTGCAATAAAAAATCAATTAACTCCGTTGGGCAGGTGTCGGAAATCTCTAAGCGAACTTCATCGCCATACTGTCGTTGCGCAAGTTCGCCTTGTACGGCACGCAATAAATCTTCAGTTTCTTCTTCATCCAAAAAAATATCTGAGTTGCGTGTTAAACGAAATTGATAGCTATCAATAACCGTCATGCCGACAAAAATTTCCGCCATAAAAAAATGAATTATGGAGGAGATAAAAACAAACTCGCGGCATTGCGTAGTAAGCTCAATGGGCAATTCTATAATGTGCGAAAGCGAGCGGGGCACCTGTACGATGGCTCGCCCAGAGCTGCGACCAAAAGCATCTTTACCGTCGAGCTTTACAATAAAATTTAAACTTTTATTTAAAATCCGCGGAAAGGGATGCGCAGGATCCAAACCTATAGGGCTCAACACTGGCAGAACTTCAGAAATAAAATAATTTTTAAGATATCGAATTTGATCGGGCGTCCATTCTTCGCGACGCAGCACGCGCACGCCGGCATCGCGCAAGCTCGGTAGGATTTCGGCGTTTAATATTTTGTATTGTTCTTCCACCAGACGATGTGCGCGCTCTGAAATCTGTTCAAGAGTTTGGATTTCAGTGAGCCCATCGGGGCCGAGCGGGCTTTTAGTGGGAAGCTCAAGGCGTTCAACTAAACCGCCGACGCGAACCTCAAAAAATTCATCGAGATTGGTTGAGAAAATGCACAGAAAACGCAGCCGCTCCATAAGCGGTAATGACTTGTTGTAAGCCTGATAGAGCACACGTTTGTTGAATTCAAGCAAGCTAAGCTCGCGATTGAAGTAAGCGCTGGACACGGTAAACCTCAGAGTTTAAAGCAAATCTACAGCAGAATATGGCACTAATATGACAGAAAAAAGACAGAGTTTAAGTAACCATAGCAAACAAATCCCTGCGCGCATAATTTCATTGTG
>CAUOQW010000188.1:0-5563 GCA_963506825.1 uncultured Cellvibrio sp. | reverse complement strand
CAAGAAATTATTGCGGTTATCCGTAAGTACATCAATATTGACTCCGATCAAGTGGTGGTGAATTTGGATAACACCGATAACTGTTCGGTACTGGAGTTAAATATTACCTTGCCTGAATAATGTGATTGGATATTGTCAATCGCAAAAAAAGGAAGGCACTTGCCTTCCTTTTTTTTAAGCGTTTATTTAGGAATAGTTATTTATGCGTGTATTTTCTAAATGTTTTGGATACACCTTGCTTGTCACACTCGCTGTTACGCTAAGCGCTTGTGGCTATTTAATCGCACCCAAGGTAAAAACCGGCATAGTGAATTTAGAGAAGGGCTCATATCAAATAGACCCAACCCACACCAGTGTATTGTTTAAAATAAATCATATGGGTATGTCTACTTTTGTGGGGCGCTTTAATGAATCAGAGGCTTCGCTAGAATTTGATCCGGCGCATATGGGAAATGCAAAACTCACAGCATTAATTAAAATTCCGAGTATTGATGTTAACAACAAAGAGCTGGAAGAAAGCTTAAAAGGGTCGAGTTGGTTTGAAGCAGAGAAGTACCCGCAGGCACTGTTTAAAACGGAAACTGTGGTTATGTTGGATGACTTCCACGCAAAATTTAGCGGTAATTTAACTCTGCATGGTGTAACTGCGCCCATAGTGTTGGATGTGGTTTTTAATGGTGCGGGCAATAATATGTTAAGCGGTAAATACACTTTGGGATTTACCGCAACTACGCGTTTTAAACGCTCACAGTTCGGAATGGATTATATGATTCCAGCGGTAGGCGATGATGTTGATGTAGAAGTGTTTGCCGAGTTTCAAAGAAATTAACCAACGAAAAAAGTAAATAAAAAAATTAACAAGCAAGATTAACAAACAAAGAAACTATCAATTTAAGGAGATCCTATGCAATGCCCTCAATGTAATACCCTCAATATGGGTAACGCAAATTTTTGTGGTACCTGCGGTAGCAATTTGTCGGTTGCGACTACAGCGCCTATTGTTTACAAAGCCTACAGTGGTTTTTGGCAGCGCTTTGGTGCCTATATTATCGACTCCATTTTGTTAAGTATTGTGAGTGGTATTTGTATAACCATCATGGTGGTAGTTTTAGGCGGTGCTATGGTTTTTTCAACCGGTTTCCATGACCTTACTTCTATCGCTTATGGTCTGGGTATGGCATTTTCAATTGTTTTATTGGGCACGCTTATAAACTGGTTGTATTACACATTAATGGAATCATCCTCTTATCAAGCCACCCTAGGTAAAATGGCTTTAGGTATGGTGGTGATTGATGAATTCGGTGGTCGCATCTCTTTTGCGCGCGCAAATGGGCGCTACTGGAGCAAAATACTTTCCGCTATGTTTCTCTGGGCGGGTTATATCATGGCTGCTTTCACCGAAAAGAAGCAGGCCTTGCACGATTTAATTGCAACTACGTTTGTTGTGGATAAATAGCCGGCTCAAAAAATAAAAAGCTTATAAATAAAAATCCCCAGCACAAGCTGGGGATTTTTTTATAGCAGTATAATTAAAAACAATTAAAACGAAACATTAACGCCCACTAAACCACTGCGACCAACAGCAGGGAAGCCGATATCGTTTAGGTATTTTTCATCCGTAATGTTTTCAAGACGAACGTGGATATTTAGGTGAGTGTTGATTGTCCACTTAGCGCCTAGATCCAAACGATTGTAGCTATCCAAGGTTTCCACCACCGCATCGCCGGTGTAGCGGCTGGCGGCAAGGCGGTCATCTACCCACAAATAATTTGCGTTAAATTGCCAGTTATTGTTGAGTACATACACTGCATTTGCGCCGGCTTTTACTTGTGGTCTGCCCATCAATGGATTTTCGGCTTCAATATCCGCATAGCTTATATGTGCGCCGAGTTGCCATTGATTGTTTTGCGAATGCCAATGAGTTTCTGCTTCAACACCGCGAATATCGATGATGTCGGCGCGGTTTACGTTAGTGAATAGCTCGTTGTCAAAATCAATCAAATCTTTATAGGTGTTTCTAAAATAACTTAGGTTAATGGTGGTGTTGTTTGCAGACCACTCCAAACCTGTATCGCGCGTGGTTGAAAATTCTGGTTTTAAATCTTTGTTGCCGATCAATCCGTGGCCAAGCGCCAAGAAACTGGGCAATTTAAAACCTTTACCGGCATTGGCGAACCAACTTAAGTTTTCGTTAATTTGGTAGCGCACACCACCTTGGCCACTGTCTCTCGCGCTCAAGCCGGCGGCATCATCGCGGCGCACGCTGGCTTGAATTAAAAAATCTGGCGTGGCGTAAGTGTTCACGTTTATAAAGGTACTGTTAATGCGGCGATCTAAACTAAAATCCGTTGGCATAGGGAAACCAAAATCTACATAGCCTGTGCTATCGCCAGATTCATGTTTAGTTTCTACACCGATATTTGCCCACACTGTTTTTTCATTGCCGATAGTATTTACCCAGCTCACATTTTCGCGTGTGAAATCGGTCACTGAGCCATTGGCTGGAACTGCATTAACAACGCCGGGTGATGTTAAATTTTCTTCGCGATTAAACCAACTTGCCTGTACTTTGCTGCGCCACACATTGCTCACTTGCCATTGCCACGCGAGTGCTGCGTTTTGGTCGGTGAAGTCGCTGACATCAAGATCACGGCCTACGGCTAACAAAGGGCCGCCACTTTGTTCTGGGAAAGTTGTTTTTTCGCCATCAAAATAGCGGTAAGAAAAATCAATACTGTGTGCATCTGCTTGCCAATTTAATTTGGCGAGGGCTTCCTTATTTTTTGCGGTGCTGCCTTCAATTGCATCACCGCCGTCTTTGCTTTGAATTTTTAAGGCGTAGCCGAATTGATCAACAGAACCAGAGGTGCTGATGCTGGCAGTTTTGTAGCCATCTTCGCCCGCAGTGACTGATAAATTGTGTTGTGCAGTTTTAGTGGGTTCAAGGGTAATAATATGAATTACACCAGCGAGTGCATCTGAACCATAAATTGCTGATTGTGCTCCGCGAATAATTTCAATGCGCTTGACCGAATCTATATTGATGTTGTTCACATCAAACGCGCCGCCGCGCGTATTAGTGGGGTCGTTAAGTTGTACACCATCTAATAAAACGAGTGTGTGGTTTGCTTCTGCGCCGCGCAGGGCAATTGCAGTGAGGCCGCCAGCACCACCTTGTTCTTCTACCCAAATGCTAGGCACTTGGCGTAAGGCATCAACTAAACTGTGGCTGCTTAAGGCTTGTAGTTGTTCTTGATTAATCACTGTGACGGATGAGGCTAATTGTTCAGTGGTAACGGGGCTATAGGTGCCGGTAACAACAACTTCGTCGGCAGCAAATGCTTGGGTTGCGCCAAGTGAACTAATGGCGAGTGAACTTACGATGAGTGATAATGTTTTGAACTTCATGCGATAAACCTTTTGGTAAAAATAATGGCCACTTTTTAGGGTGGCCATAATTAACAAGAACAACGCGTATAAATTTTATTTTGCGAATTTATACAGCGTGTAATAAGCGTGCAATTGTGCGGCGGCTGCATCTTTAAACAGGTTTTGATTGTTTAAGGTGATGTGATAAACACGCGCCGTTTGCTGCGGATGAACAGATGCATGGCCAAGCTCCGCGAGGCTCATTGTAATTTGTTTGCGATCTGCACTGATACTGATGTTTGTAATTCTTTCCATAGCTTTACCTAACTCATCAGAACCGTAATCAGCAGCATCGCGATACACCCATGATTCAACCGCCAACAATTTTTGCAGCGCGGCTGAATCAATCGCATCGCTGAGTGGTTGGGTCAGTTGCACTTTAAATCCATTATTGGTTACGTGAGTGCTTTGAATAGCGGGGGCGATCGTTTTGCCATCCCATACAATACGTTGCATGCTCGCAACGTGGCCGCCTTTCGCTTGCCAGCCACGCCCTGTTTGGCCGAGTAATAAGCTGCCATCGGGCAAAAATACCGGGCGCATTACGCCTGATTCAAGGCCGTCCATAAAGGGCATTGCACTGCCTTGCTCAACTCCATCAACTACTTCCGTATTTACGCGCAACAAATTCGATTGAGTTTGATCGCCAATTAACATTTGTCCTGCGAAGGGGCCAAACTTTCCTTTGGTGGTATCCCAAGCCGGGTTGCCGGGTGAGTTGGCGACGCTATTGTGTGGTAAAAGAATTGCTGCTTTTACCGCTTTATCGGCATATTTATCCCAAGTAATTTCCGGTGAGTCTGGTGTCATGCCTGGTAAATCAATAAGGCTTGATGGGTGGCCATAAAATTTATTTTGTTCGATGACAAAAATTTTCGACGTGCCCATGTATTCGCCTTGGTTATCGGAATACCAAAGACGGCCATCGGGGCTCACACCTAAACCAGCAGGGCTGCGCAAGCCATTAGCCCAAAGTGTAAATTGACCGATAGTGTTTTTATTGCTGGCATCCACGCGAATATTCCAACCCGCAAAGCCGCCGCCACTGCCCATATATTTACCGCCGGCATTGTAAGCAGAACCATCGCTACCATCGGCGAGGTTAATGCTCACGTAGTAAGCGCCATCGGCTCCGCGCACGGGGCCGTGCATATAGGAGTGATAATTACCGTGATAAGAATGCGCATCAAATAATGTGGCATAAGTATCTGCAATACCGTCGCCATTAGTATCGCTAATGCGCGTTAATTCTGCCTTTTGACCAGCAACAACTGTGAGGCCTTTTTTATCTTCTACTACTACACCAAGGCTATCGAAAGTGCCTTCTGCAAATAATTGCCACTCGCCCTTTACTAAACGCCAAATACCTGCCGTGCGAGTTGCTACTACTAAGGTGCCGTCTGCTGTTAAGGCGATACCGAGCGCTTCGAATAATTGTTCGCGGCCAAAATTATCTTTAGGTGGGTAGTAGCTTTCAATACTGTAACCCGCTGGCATATTCGCTTTGGATTCCAGAAGTTTTAGTGGCTGCTTGCGATTATCAAAGGTAGATTTTGGTGCATGCCACACATTACTTGAGAGCGCAATTTTTGCATTGATAGCCGCATTCACTTTGCCCGCGGGCAAGGTCAATACACCATTTTCCAATTTGCCGATGGATGTTTTTGCATCAAGTAAAGTGCTGTTATTCAACGCAAACGTTTGCGTGGTTTTTAATTCGCCAGACACATTAATACTGACACTACCATTTGCATCAAAAGCAGTTTGTACGGCTAAAGTGTTTTGGCCAATGCGATAGCGGAAGCTAGGTGATTGCGATTTATCTTTTGAATTACGCGTGTAACCTAAAAATTGCGCATCAACAGCGGCTAGTTGCGCGAGATGATCTTGTTTACTGTTAAAGGATTGCTTAATGGTTTGTGTATCGCCAAATTTTGCATCTTTAAAGCTGAAATCGATTGGCTTCCCAGCGGCATCTAAAGGTGCAAACAAAAACTCTTTATCGCCCAAGCTAATTTCGCGGCTTTCATATCCAATTTTCAAACCCTTGCCGCCGCGATTGGTAAACTCGCCCGTCATATCCAAAAAGCCACCTTGCCAAATTTTAGCAATGGCGAGAATGCGTGGGTCAAAT
>CAUOQW010000187.1:0-5566 GCA_963506825.1 uncultured Cellvibrio sp. | reverse complement strand
TACTAATAAATCCTATTTGAGTTTATTAAAGTATATCGAAAACAATGATCTAAGCAATTCTGAGCATTTTGCTTATGTGGAAAATCAAATCGATGTTGATAATTTCACTATTTATAACATTGCGCAAATCTATTTTAATAATACCGATTGGCCTGGCAATAACATTAAATTCTGGAATGCGCCTGGCTTAAAATGGCGCTGGATTTTATACGATACTGATTTTGGTTTTGGCATTTACAACAGCTTGGATTATCAGAATGATACCTTGAGCTTTGCTTTGGCTGAAAATGGACCTGCTTGGCCAAATCCGCCCTGGTCGACTTTTTTGATGCGTAATTTATTGAAAAATTCTGCCTATACAACCAAGTTTGTTAATCAATTTGCTGACGAATTAAACACTCGATTTGAATCCAATCATGTTGTAAATCACATAACAGAAATCAGTGAACCTTTACGCGCCGAGGTTCCTGCTGCATTTTCGCGTTGGCAACGATTCAATAATTGGGACAGTAATCTTTCAAAAATGAAAAATTTTGCGGTACAACGACCTCAATATATGTTTCAACACATCAGCAATTATTTTGGATTTGGTGGTGTGTATAGCTTGCAGTTAACTCAATCTGAGCCGTCAAAAGGGAAGGTAAAATTAAATAGCCTGACGTTAATGGGTGGCTTTAAGGGGCAGTATTTTAAAACTGTACCAATAACACTACAGGCCATTCCAGAAGTGGGTTATGTGTTCTCACATTGGCAAGGTGATGTTAATTCTGTGCAAGAAAAAATTACACTTACACCCAGTTCAAGCATCTCAATTGAGGCAGTGTTTATAGTGGCGCCGTAAATTAATGGGGGTTCTCAGATACCGTCTTGTTGAGCAAGTGTTAGATAATTAAATTTTCATTATATGGAAATTTAATTCTACCCCTCCAATAAAAAACGGCGTTCCAATTCCTTGGAGCGCCGTTTTTTTATTGGGCTAAATACTGCTTGTTACTGCCAAGAGTAATCTTTAGGCGGATACTCTTCCATATCCTGCTCCGGCATTTCGCTCCAGTCATCGGGCGGCAATACTGGAATACCTGCAGGTTCGGCCAGTGGTGGGTGTTCTACCGCGAGTAAACGTTTTAAATCGGTCAGCACAGGGTCTTCATTGGTTTCGTCGGGACTGACAAAAATGCTGTGTTTACGGCAATCCTCGCCCAGAGTAAGGCTGCTGGAGTAGCGCACTATAGGTGCAGCCAATGTCAGACCGGTCAAAATTGGCATTAACCACCAGAAGAAAATCGGTGCATAGGTGAAGGTCATATAACCCCAGAGTAGGGCGACAATGGTGGTTCTCCAAGTGCGCGCGAAACTTTCGCTCCAGCTCAACAAGCGGCCTTCGCGATCCTGTGCATCCCAATTTACTTTGAAACCGAGCAATACGGACACTACAAAGTAAGCGTGGAAGGCCATCATTATAGGCGCGATTAACACGGCAAACGCGGTTTCAACGATGGTACCGCGAATGATTGCCTTAGTGCCGCCAAACTGTTCGCGGCGGTGCGCCATAGTGCTGATAATGCCCATAACTTTGGGAAAGAGCAGCAACATGGTGGTCATCACAATCAGCGCAACAATTAACCCGGTTTTGGCGATAGGCCATTGCGGCAGGTTAATAAAATGCTCCATAGCGGGTGCGGAATTGGTGAAATATTCATTGCTGTGCAGTGCGCGAACTATGGCGTCGGCGGTGCTCAATACCAACATCAGCAACCAGATTAGCGATGAGATATAGGCGGTAGCACCGAGCAAAAAGTGCAGGCGGCTGATGGGGTGTAAACCACCGGCATCCAAAATCCCTAAGTGCTGGATATTGCCTTGTACCCAACGGCGGTCGCGGGTGGCGTAGTCGATGATATTACAGGGTACTTCTTCGTAGCTGCCTTCGAGGTCGGCGAGCAGGAAGACATCCCAGCCAGCGCGGCGCAACATGGCGGCTTCCACAAAGTCGTGGCTCAGAATATCACCACCAAAAGGTGCTTTGCCCGGGAGAGTCGGTAGACCGCAGTGATCGATAAATGCCTTCACTCGGATGATAGCGTTATGACCCCAATAGTTGGCCGCGCCGGTTTGCCAAAAGGCGATACCGGTAGCGAGCATAGGGCTATAAAGCACGGCCGCGAATTGCACAAAGCGACCAAAGAAAGTGGTTTGGCGCACTGGGATAGGTACGGTTTGAATCAGGCCGGAGCGCGGGTTGGCTTGCATGGTGCGAACCATGCGCAACAGGCAGGTGCCACTCATCACGCTGTCGGCATCCAGTACAATCATATGCTCGTAGTTCTTGCCCCAGCGCTGTAAAAACTCAGCGATATTGCCTACTTTTCTATGCAAGTTCTTTTCGCGGCGGCGATAAAACGTCTGCTTGCTCAAATCGCCAATACGGTCGGTAAATTGCTTCCACTGGTCGCGCTCACGCTGGGCTATATCCAACTTGGTAGTATCGCTCAACATAAAGAAATCAAAGTGCTCGATTTCGCCGGTCGCCACTAACGAATTGAGTGTGGCTTCAAAACCGGCAATAACGCGATGGGTGTCTTCGTTATAAATCGGCATGACCACAGCGGTGCGGGTGGTGATGGGCAAGGTATCATCGTAAAAGCTGTCGATAGGTTTCAGTGTCAGCGGATCAAGGCGCAGCATCAGTAAAACAAAACCGAAAACGGCGCTCCAGAAGGCGGTAGAAATCCAGCAGAAGGAGATGGCGAACAGAATCAGAATCACCGCCTCCAGCATGGTAATGCCGTTGGCGCTGAGGATGTCGTACATCATGTATACGCCAGTAATCGCCGTAATCACGGTGAGAATGGCGTAAACGATGCGGCGCAGTGATTCGCCTGGCAGCCGGATTTTATTCTCCGGCAGCAGGTCGCGGTTGATAGGCTTACTCACAATAGGCTCGCTTTGGGTCGAATTATTGGATGTCATCTGGGTACCAGACATAACTCCAAACCTCACTCAAGCGCTTGTTGTTGGCTTTAACAAACACGCGCATATCGACCACGTTGTTGCCATCCGGTTCAACTTTGAACGAGGCACGGTAAGTTTTGCCGTCTGGTAATTTGCTTACGTGCAAATCGGTAAAGGTGCCAGAGTTTTTACCTAGGTCAGCTTCAACCACCGCATTAGCGGGTAACTTGTCCAGCTCGCCACCTTGGAAATCAATTGCAAATTGACGCTTGCTCTTAGGTGGTGGATTGCCTTGAGCGGCAACTGCACCCCAGCCAGTGCGAGTGCGGATAACTTTGGCCACGGTTTGCTCGGGTACATGAGCATTCAATGGCTTCAGGCTGTATTTGAATTCGCGGCTATCGCCGGCTTTCATAGGTTCGTCTGGCACCCAGTAAGCAACGATATTGTCATTGGCTTCGCTGTCTGATGGGATCTCCACCAATTCAACACGGCCTTTACCCCAAGCGTTTTCTGGTTTAACCCAAAGGCTTGGGCGTTTTTCATAATGGGCTTCGGTATCAAGATAGTTATCGAAGTTGCGGTCACGCTGCATTAAACCAAAACCTTGTGGATTGGTATCACCTAAGGACGAAATATGCAAGCCGCGATGGTTGGACAATGCGCGCCATACCCACTCGCCAGAGGATGTTTGCATCAATACGCCATCCGAATCGTGAACTTCGGGGCGGAAGTCATCAAAGCGCGAAATATTTACGCTGTTTTCACCAAACATAAACATAGAGGTCAGTGGTGCTACACCGAGCTTCTGAATATTTTTGCGGGCATAGAGACGAGCAGTCACTTTCACTTCGGTGTTGGCGCCGGGATAGGCGTCAAAACGGAATGCGCCGGTTACTGATGGGCTATCCATTAAGGCGTAGATCACTAAATGTTTTTCAGCTGGCGTTGGCTTCAGCATCCAATATTCGCGGAAAATAGGGAATTCTTCACCCTTAGGTTCAGCAGTATCAATCGCTAAGCCGCGCGCTGAAAGTCCCCATGCGTGGCCTGGGCCGATAATCCGGAAGTAAGATGAAGCGGCGCCTTGGAACACCATAAATTCATCTTTGTATTGGCTGTTGTTGATGGGGTAGTGCACACGGAAACCCGCGTAGCCCAAATCTTTACCCGCAATGCCGGCAAGCTTGGCCGCTGTGCCTTCGTAATTGAAATACTCTTGTTTGAAAGGAACTGTAGTGTCGTTGCCGTTAGTGGCCATGTGTAGCACAACCGGCTCTTTAAAAATATAACCAGCATGGAAGAGCTGCACTTCAAACTGGGCTTCGTTGCGCCACAGTGAAGAATCGGGGCGGAAGCGAACCGAGCGATATTGATCGTAATCCATTTTGGCAAGCGCTTCGGGCATTTTCCCAGAAAAGGGTTTGAAGTTGCCTTTGGCAAGTAATTTGGCGCGTGAGCTAATGGCATCGTAGAGGCCGGGTTGTGAAGCTTCGCTGGCGGATGAAGGTGTTATGGTGGCCGGTGCGCTAAAGGCTTCGCTGCTAATGCAGAATGCCAACAAGCAGGTGGCGGCAAAAGTCATAGGTTTATGCAGTGGCTTGGCGCAGCTTGATAAGGTGTGCATAGCATTTGTGAGTGAGTTACTCATCCGCTTTTCTCCGTACAGGATTGGTCATGCATGATTGATTGTCGTTCAAAACGGGGAGCTCTGGTTAAACGGCCAAAGCTTTAAGTTTGTTCTCGGCTTACAGAAATGGGTGTGTAGCAGGTGTCCATTTTTAAGCTGGCGCATTGTAATACATCCGCTAACAAATATAGGTGTTAAAACAGGGCCTTGGTAAATATTTTTACGGTAATACACTCATTTGAGGCTGCTTTGGTGCAGTTTTTCCGGTGTGTATATCGTTTTGGGTAAGCGTGATGTGCTCTGCTTACACAGTGTTCCAGTTTGTCCGCTACGCTGCTGGGTGCAGATATTGGTTATGATTTAATTTAATAAATCTTTAGCGCTAAGGTTTTTTAATCTGAATTGATAAGTAGGTTTGGTTTTAGGGCTTTTGGCGTGTTTAGGTGCCATTGGTTAATAGCATGGGATCACTTAAAATTACGTTTTAGTGTGGCTGGGCTATATTCAGTAGCCAGTGGTTTTTAACGGTGAGATTAAGCTATGGAAAAGACGAGAAAAATAATGCCGTTGGTGGTGCAGATGATTGCGCAACTGGATGCGCTATTCATTGAATTCGTGGGGCCAATTGGTGTTGAGCTGGCAGGCATAGCATTGCAAAAATGGTGAGCTGAAGGCAAAACAGGGCCTTCAGCCTTGCGCCGTTACGCGCAGGCGTTGGGTGAACAACTGGATAATCCCGGCGAGCGCAAAGAATTTTTAGCAAAAGCAGAGCGCATGCTGCTGCAGCTTCAATCTGGGTTAAGCTTTTAGTTTATAGGTAAGGATTATTCATGAAGAAAAGTAAGGTTTCCATCTCCAGTAAATTTGCCGCATTGTTGCTGGTGATTATTGCGCTCAATGGCTACGCCTATTATTTGATTTTGCAGAATATTTATTTGCAGGAACTAAAAGCGCAGGCACAGACAGTTGTGGGCAATGTTGAAG
>CAUOQW010000186.1:0-5583 GCA_963506825.1 uncultured Cellvibrio sp. | reverse complement strand
TATCGGCTGAGGGAAACTCTATGGAACACCAACATATTTATGACAAACAGGGTAAACAGATTTGTTGCACTGAAGAAGAAAAAATACATCAGCGTGCTAATACGCTCATTAAAAACGAAATACGAAAAGACAAATGTTGCGCGACGGATAGCCACACGGAGCACAGCGCGCAGGAAGAGCATGGAGACAACGATGGCCACGACCACTCCGGTGGAGATGAAAGCGCGATTAACATGTTTCTTCCTCCTGCGTTAAGCTTTATCGCGTTGATTATCGCCATAGTGCTTGATAACTACATCCCGCAATCCTGGTTCACGGGTTGGTTGCGCGTGGGCTGGTATGTAGCGGCTTATTTGCCCGTGGGGCTGCCGGTGTTAAAAGAAGCGTTTCAAAGTATCAAGCAAGGCGAAGTTTTTTCTGAGTTTTTGTTGATGGGTATCGCAACACTAGGAGCCTTCGCTATTGGTGAATACCCCGAAGCGGTCGCGGTGATGCTGTTTTACTCGGTGGGTGAAGTATTTCAAACCCTCGCCGTAAAACGAGCCAAACTGAATATTAAAACTCTGCTCGACCAACGTCCCGACGAAGTCACTGTTCTAAAAGACAACCAAGCCATTACCCTTAAAGCAGAAGCCGTAAACATCGGCGATATTATTCAACTTAAAGCGGGCGAAAAACTAGGATTGGATGGCGAACTTCTATCCGAAACAGCCTCATTTAATACCGCTGCGCTGACCGGCGAGAGTAAGCCAGACACCAAGGCGAAAGGCGAAACCGTGTTAGCCGGAATGATCAACCTCAATTCCGTATCGCAAGTAAAAGTTACTACTGCCTATACCGACAGCAAGCTTTCCAAAATTTTGGAGCTAGTGCAAAACGCATCAGCACAGAAGGCACCAACCGAATTATTCATCAGAAAATTCGCCAAAATTTATACACCTATTGTTGTCGCTTTAGCGATAGTGATTTGTGGGTTTCCCTATTTTATTGTTGATAATTATGTGTTCACGGATTGGCTCTACCGCGCGCTGGTGTTCCTCGTTATCTCATGCCCATGTGCCTTGGTGATCAGCATTCCACTCGGTTATTTCGGCGGCATTGGCGCTGCCAGCAAAAATGGCATTTTATTCAAGGGCAGTAATTTTTTAGACAGTATTGCCACTATTCAACATGTGGTTATGGATAAGACGGGCACCATGACCGAAGGTGTCTTTAAGGTACAGGAGCTAAACCTTAAAGCGGATTTCAATAAAGATGAAATCCTGAAAATGGTGAATAAATTAGAAAGCCAAAGTACTCACCCCGTTGCCACGGCCATTCATGATTTTGTAGGCAAAATCGATAGCTCGGTTGAACTCATCAATGTAGAAGAAATATCAGGTCACGGATTAAAAGCCGACGTAAACGGCAAAGAATTACTAGTAGGCAATTTCAAACTGCTCAAAAAATTCGGCGTTGCATACGATATTGATCCCGAGTCAATCGTGTACACCGTCATCGCCATCGCCTACGATAAAAAATTTGCAGGCTACCTCACGATTGCCGACAGCATAAAAGAAGATGCCCAGGTGACTGTAAACGCCCTCAACGCACTGGGCGTAAAAATAACGATGCTCAGTGGTGATAAAAGTTCGGTCGTAAAATTTGTAGCCGATAAATTAGGTATCACCAATGCCTTTGGCGATTTACTGCCTGAAGATAAAGTCAACAAAGTGAAAGAGATAAAAGCCCAAAACCAAACCGTAGCCTTTGTGGGCGATGGCGTAAATGATGCACCTGTCGTTGCGTTAAGCGATGTGGGTATTGCGATGGGTGGTTTAGGCAGTGATGCCACTATCGAAACCGCTGATGTTGTTATTCAAGACGATAAACCCAGCAAAATCGCCATGGCCATTAACATCGGCAAGCAAACCAAAAAAATCGTCTGGCAAAATATCACCCTTGCATTCGCCGTTAAAGTTATCGTTTTGATACTTGGCGCTGGCGGTTTAGCGACTATGTGGGAAGCTGTTTTTGCAGATGTTGGCGTAGCACTGTTGGCGATAATGAATGCGGTACGAATTCAGCGGATGCGGTTTTAAGAAAAGTATTAAGGTTACACCATGAGAACTACGAAAAAAAAGCCGGTAGTAAAACCTTCAAAAAAGAATTTCCTTAAATCTGTACCGGCAGTGGTGTTTATCCTAGGGTTTTTGCTTACTTTTTTTTTGATTGATCTTTATAAAGCGATCAATGCAAAAAACAATAGACACGATCACACGCACCCAGTGAATGAGCATATCGACAAAAAAAGCTAATAGCCAATCGACAACTTACAAGACACGAGCATCTAATAACCCTGAGGATACAATGTTAAAACTAATAGCAGTTATGTTACTAACAGCGACAAGCGCGGCTGCATCTGCACACGGCATGTCGCCAGAAGATCAAGCGCGAATTTTGAATGCGGGGTATGTAGAGTACATGCGCCTCGGCGCTACCCATATGCTATCCGGCTATGACCACTTGTTGTTTCTATTTGGGGTAATTTTCTTTTTAACCCGTTTTAAAGATATTCTTAAATTTATTACCGCTTTTACCATCGGTCACTCAATAACACTTGTGTTCGCAACCCTGTCTGGCATTACCGCAAACTATTATTTAATTGATGCCGTCATCGCGTTAACCGTATGTTACAAGGCGTTCGAGAACCTTGAAGGTTTCAAAAAATATTTACATGTACAATCACCCAATCTCACTGCAATGGTGTTTATCTTTGGGCTCATCCACGGCTTTGGATTATCGACGCGATTGCAGCAGTTGCCCTTGGGTGAAAGCGGTTTAGTCTTGAAAATATTATCGTTTAACGTAGGCGTTGAAATTGGGCAGATTATTGCGTTAAGTATTATGTGGGTATTGCTATCAGGATGGAGGAAAACCGATTCATTCAAAAAATTTAGCAAAGCTGCCAATGTAATATTATTATTTGCGGGCGGATTACTGCTGCTGATGCAATTGCATGGCTTCCAGCATACTCAGTATCCCGATGATTTCCCCTTAAATACCGACGATCATCATCACGCTCACGAAGCTATGAAAAAAGAATCATCCCCATTGGCGGATTACCCTAAAAGATTAAATCTTGATTCCGATTCAAGTTCTGTCGCACCAAAACCCGAAGTGCATTCGCATGACGGTGAAGAACCGCACTCACACTAAACTGTATTTTATCTATAACCAAGGAAAATCCTTATGAAAAAACTAACATCAATTGTTTTGCTAAGTCTGTTGTGCGGTGTTCAGCAAGTAGCCGCACATGACGACCACGATCACAAACCTATAACCGAGCAAGCGGCCATCTCTCTTGGAAAGGATGTTGCAGCAAAATTAAGTGTAAAAGATGGAGGCCTTGGCTTGGGTAAACTGCCTGAAACCTGGGCTAAAGTACCCGCTAAAAATGCAAAGTTGCACAAAAAAGGCGATGGCTATTACATCGTTGCTGTAGCAAACGATATTGAAAAGAAAACACTCTATGTACTTATGTCAGCAGAAGGTGAAGCATACGATGCAAATTTTACGGGTGAATTTAAAAAACTAAAATAAGCATCATCATAGTTGGTCATCTAACGCCTGACGCAACTTCAGCATAGGTAGATCTTCACTCAGCACGTTGTGCTGAGTAGCCGTCTTTTTACACTGAGCAAGCACGCTTCGCGACAAAAAATCTCATTCACCTATCAGTTATTTACTTAAGGTTGTTTGCAATACGTGTAAAACACTTTGGCATTAAGCTTCTCTGGCTAATTATTTGGCGTCGCATTGGGTATTGCTGCACGTGCTTGCGGGCGCGGAACAACAGGCCTTTTTGGTTTGGCGGCGCTGGTAAAAAAAATAACCTGCAATCAGCACCAAAGGAGCAAGGCACACTAACACCTCCAGATGTTGCTTGCTCATCCAGCCCGCCAGTACGCCCGCCCCAGAGGCTCCTGCAATAATTACATACAGAGGAATTGCACAACAGCCAATGCAAGCAACCACAGCGCTAACGATAATCCATTTGGACTTTTGTAATGACATACGACTCTCCTGAAAAATAGGTTTTGTTGCAAGAGATAACAGCATAAAATCTGTAGTTACTACAGATGCAAGCTCTTTATGGGGTTTTTATGATGTTTGGAATTGGCGATTTATCGCGGGCGACCGGATGCCCCATTGAAACTATTCGATATTATGAAAAAGTAAGCTTACTCAATACGCCACCACGTACGGGCGGTGGCCATCGCCTTTACAACGAAAGCCACCAAAAACGTTTGGGCTTTATTTTAAAAGCACGCGGCTTAGGTTTTAATGTAGACAAAACCCGCGAGTTATTAAGTCTTGCCGAAAATAACGAGAGATCATGCAGCGAAGCCTTGCAACTAGTGGAAACTAATATCGCTACGGTGAATCAAAAATTGGCCGAGCTTCAAGCTATTAAGGAGTCTTTATTGGTAATGGCAAAGAGCTGCCAGTGCTGTTGCCCAAGCGCCAAAGCACCCGACTGTACCATTGTAGATGCGCTTTTCAGCACATCGATTCTTTCCACTACAGATTCAAAAGGCTGCTCATGATAAACACGACAGGTTTATTTGTACTCACCGCACTCGCTGAAATTATTGGCTGCTTTTTACCGTACCTTTGGCTGCGCAAAGAAGGTTCTATTTGGCTGCTGATTCCCGCTGCCGCGAGTCTCGCCATGTTTGTTTGGCTACTGACACTACACCCAGCCGCTAGTGGACGCGTTTATGCCGCTTACGGTGGTGTTTACGTCGCAACTGCATTGCTTTGGTTACATTTTGTGGATGGAATAAAACTATCCGCTTACGATTGGGTAGGTGCAGGTGTAGCGCTAGTGGGCATGGGGATTATTGTGGCGGGCTGGAAGGTGGCTTAAATACCCACCGCCAAATTCCACTCAGCAACACCATCGCGCAAATGTACTGACTGAATACCCGCAGCGCGCAATAATTCCACTGCATCCTTAGCCATCAAGCAATAAGGCCCTCGACAATAAGCAACTACGGGGCGATCTTTGGGTAACTCATCCAAACGTATACGCAATTCTGTCAAAGGTATAGAACGCGCGAAGGGCAAATGAGCGCTCAAATATTCTTCTGTCGGGCGAACATCAAGCACGACCACTTCACCTCGTCGAGCCATTTTCAACAAAGATTCGCGGTCGCTCGGCACCAAATCATCGGGTGCAGCAGAGATTTTTTGCAGTGCAGATTGCAGTTCAACCAAACGACTTTCTGCGAGCAAATGTAAATGTACCCACACTTGAGCGACAGCTTTATCCGCTAGGCGGTAGACAATATTTTTCCCCTGACGCTCTGTCGCCACTACATTCGCTTCACGCAATTCACGCAAGTGAGAACTGGCTAATTTCATGCTAATGGCCGCTTGCTGAGCCAGCACCTCCACCGTTTTCTCGCTCTGACATAGCAGCTCTATCAGCTCCAAACGCTTGGGGCTGGCAAAGACCTTACCCATTCTGGCGACTTGCTCGTAAAGGTTGTCTTTGATGACGCGCGTATCACTACTCATGGTCATAGTCCATAAAAT
>CAUOQW010000185.1:0-5590 GCA_963506825.1 uncultured Cellvibrio sp. | reverse complement strand
TCCGAAAGTTTTTTAACTTTAGGCCTGCCTGCCGATGATTCCTATTGGACTGCACCAGCATTAGATTGGACACAGAAAAAGGCATTCTCCAGCCAACAGTTTCCAAAAGATTATGCGGTGGATTACTAAAAAACGTTTATGGAGTTTTTTAACACTCCAAGCAAATTACCACCGCTGCGTGATAGGCCTTCCAATAAATGGGGATAACATAAGAGCGCATATTTTTGGGCAAGTGGATATGATCGGGCGCGCCTTCAATCATGGCCGGAACCGAAATCATGAACTCATGCCCAAAAGTGCTGCGCGCATTACCTGAAATCGTATTGGCGACTTCGCCCACCAAATCAAATAAATATTCGTTGGTCGTTTCAGTTTCACCGATGCTGAGCAGAAGATGCTTAAGCAAAATGCGTGGTGCGGTGAAATAAACACAGCCGCGATAGGGGCCGGAGATACCGATAATTCCGGTTACATCGTAGGCTGCCGGAGTTTCATTTTCCACCAAGTAGGGCGTACCCACTTTTACATTTTTATCATTGGTGTGTTCAAAAAAACGGACTACACCATCAATAAATACTTGCAAGGTTTGTTCTGACATTTAATCCTCGGTTAACTCGGTAAGCGCTTCTAACAATTGTTCTTCACTAAAAGGTTTGCATAAAAAACCGCGCGCGCCTTTTTTCAAAGCTTCAATGCCAGTGGCTTTGTCTGATAATGCAGAGATCACTAAAATATTTACATTAGGGTCTATGGCAACCAATTGTTGAATGCAGGCTATGCCATCCATTTCTGGCATGGTTAAATCCATGGTGACCACTTGCGGGCGAATTTTTTGAAAAAGCTCTAAGGCTTCAGCACCATTGCAAGCAGCAGCCACCACATTAAATTTATCGGAATCGTTACAGCGTTCAATTTTGCGACGAATAATATTGGAATCGTCCACAATCATGAGTGACAGCATTAGGCTCTCTCCATTTTTTGTTTTTTAAAAATTATGCCGCCAAGCCTTCGCGCGCAGTAATAATGGGTAGGGTAATCACAAAACGACAGTGGCGACCACGACGGCTGGACACAGTAATTTTGCCGCGATGCTCAAGCACATGATTCATAACTGCCTCCATACCTACACCACGACCTGCATCTTTGGATACTTCTTTTGCAGTGGAAAAACCTTCGTGAAAAATAAGCGCCAATAAATGTTTATTACCCCAAGAATCAATTTCATCTTCAGCCCAGCGGCCAGATGCAATGGCTTTTTCGCGAATGGCGCCATAGTCCAAACCGTTGCCGTCATCCATTACCGTAATTTCCATTTCTTCATCGGAGAGTTTGGCTAAGCGTAAATCAATGCGACCTTCTATTGGCTTCTCCGTCAACTCGCGGTCTTCTGGCGATTCAATGCCGTGAGTGACAGCATTGCGTAACAGCTGCACACAAATTTCTTTTACTTGCTGCGCATAATCCGGGTCTAATTCAATATCACTTAACCCACTGGAAACAAATTTAATTAACTTACCATTGCGTTGCGCAATATTTTGTACAAAATCGCCTAAATAACTCCAACCATCTTGCTGGCGATTGCCGAGTATTTTTTTCTCAGATGCAGGCGTTGATGTCTTGCTAGTGTAATGCCCAAAGAGTGCAAGCTTTTCAGTGAGTTGTTGAACTTGTTGGGTATAACTAATCAGGTTTTCTAATTGCACGGTAAGCGGCAAATAATCATTACCGGTAATATCGGATTTTCCGCGCAAGTCTGCCAAAGTGTCTTCGATGGCATGCGCTTGATTCTCAAAGTATTCCAATTTTAAGGAAGCGGCCTCGCCTTTAAAGTTATGAATTTCTCTAAAAATACTAACTGCTTTCTCTTTCACTAATTGCGTGGTTTTTGCAGGCTGACGCAAAATATTGTTGATGCGGTTGTAACAGTTGTAGCTGTTGGTAATAAATTCTTGTAACAGCGATGGATGGGTATGCAACAAGCTGGTTAGCAACTCTATCTGCGATTCGCTATTTTTACGGCTTTCCACCAAGGCTTTTTCCAAGCGAACTTTTTCAGTGACATCTTGTACTGTTACTAATACATGGGAAATGTCGCCGTCTTGTTGGGCACGGGCAAAACTAAATTGCAAATGTTTGTTGAGAAAGCCGCCGCTAGCTTGAGCAATATTCACTTCAATCAGATTGAGCGGGTTCAAATCGCCAATCAGTTTTTCTTTGATTTTTTTATCAAACAGCAATTCAATAAAACCGCGCGTCGTTTCTGCATCCTTCTCGCTGATCATATTTTCCAGCAAATGTTGAAAGTTTTGCCCCGCAATGTCGCTAATACCTAGAATATCAATCAAGTGTTTGGAGTGCTGGTTACCTATTACCATATTTTCATCCACCAGAAACAAACCTTCATTGACCGTTTGTAAAATTTCGGTGGTTTCTTTACGCGCTTTTTCTAACACCAAATCGCTATCGCGCAATTGACGCAAGAAATGCAGCATAATAAAGAGGAAGTTGATAATTGCTAAGCTGATGCCCACGGTTTGAATAATACGTAGCCGCGATGCTTTGGATGAGGCCACGTTTTCCAAATTGATAGTGAGATCATTCATGTGGCCTAACAATAAAAGATTTTTTGTTTTCGCTTGCACTAAGGCTTTATCCAAACTTTTATTAAAATCGCGCCCCTCTTTAATATCCGCCAGTAAAGCATCCACACTTATTTTGTAGTCAAACCAAATTTCCGCAGCAGACCTCAGGGTGTTTTGCCCTTCTACCGAACTCACTTTTGGCAATATCACTGACTCTTTATTGGCGCCTTGAGCTTCACCACCGCGCGTAAAAGCTGTTAGGGTTCCATCAAATAAATTTTTACTGTTGGTTAACTCGGTGACTGCATCTTGAAAGGCTTTTGAATCGCTGGTTTCACTGTGGAGTGTATAGAGCGTTTTTGCCGTACGTTGACTTAACATACGTTGGCGACCCGCGAGGTTGATACCTATCGCATCCGCAGAAATTTCGAAGGATACGTAGAAGTTTAAAATCATTACGGAGGCATCGAGCAGAATAAAGAGTGCGACCGAAATTAAAATGCCACGGTACTTTCCATATTTTGATCCATATCTAGAACTTCTTTCACTAGCATCCAATTTTTCAGAAGAAAGCTTCGCCATAAATCACCTGTGCTATGCGCACTTTGTGTTAGTCAATTTTACGATGTGAAAAAATTAATCTTGTAGATGCGATATAGCGAAACTCGTGCCAAATATTAAAAACAAACTAGTAGCCTAACTTTTGCGACAAAAAGAGGCAGGAATTGATTAATTAAAGCGGCGATGAATAATTGATAAGATATTTAAACGCGCAGAAATTCATAAGTTGGTGCAGGCGAAATTATCTTCTGCGCTGTTTTGGAACTGCGCTTATGAGTTAATGCGCTGTGAGTTGAAGCTACATACTGTTGAAATTGACCGATGGGATTCTTGCGTGTTTTGCCATAAGATCTAATATCAATGAGGAATTGATTCTTAAATATTGATACGAATGGTGAAATGATGTTCGAGCTTAGCCAGTTACGGTGCTTTGTTGCGGTCGCAGAAGAATTGCATTTCAGCCGCGCGGCTGAGCGTTTAAATATGACCCAACCACCACTGAGCCGACAAATTCGCCTGCTGGAACATCATGTAGGCACTCCACTGCTGGAGCGTACGAGTCGCAGTGTGCGTTTGACTGCCGCTGGCAAAGCCTTTTTCCCAGATGCCGCACGCATCTTGCGTATATCAGAAGAAGCCGCGGCTACTGCAAGGCGCAATGCCAAAGGTGAGAAAGGCTCGCTCTCCATAGGTTTTACAGCGTCCTTTGGCTATAAGTTACTGCCAGAGATAGTGCGACGCCTGCGCGAATGCGCACCCGAGGTTTCACTCACCCTTAAAGAGTTGGTAACCGGTGCCCAACTGGAAGCACTGCATTCCAATATTTTGGATATTGCCCTGGTGCGCCCCCACAATCATGACGGTGAGTTGGAAACAGCAGTCTTGGGGAGCGAAGAGCTCTACTTGGCGATTCCCAAGCAGGATGCTGCCCTCTGGCCAACGGAACCGACACTCGAAAATCTACATGCAAAACCTTTCCTTATGTACTCCCCCTATGAGGCACGTTATTTTCACGACCTGCTGTCCAATTGTTTTCAGCAAGCGGAAATACTCCCGCAAATCGTAGAATACGTTAGTCAAATACACACCATGATGGCATTGGTACAGTCGGGTATTGGCGTCGCATTACTACCCAAATCCGCAACGAGCCTCCATTTTGATGGCTTAATGCTTAGAAAGTTACTCACCACCCCCGCCAAACCCGTCAGTATGGTTTATAGCTACCGCAAAGATAACCACAACCCCGCATTAGCAACCCTGTTGCACGAGGTCTTACCGCAGTTCAGGGACTAATACCTGAACATCCACATTTCACCACCCGCTTTGATACACAAATTATATTGGTTCAGATACCAATTGGTTTGATTTGTTAATGATTAGCTCGCAGAATCAACTCAACGAATCCATGACGGCACAAGTGTTAACGACTGCACAGGGGTCACCGACAAGACGATGAATCAAGCTCTTTGATGAGATCGGCTCCGCTAGCCTTGCAAAGCTGACAAGAGAATCGAATAAATAAATCTGGTCTTAGGCCGATGGCGTGTAAATATAGTTTTTAAAATTTTTAATGTTTTGCTAGTGCTCTTTGCTATTTCCTGCGCTTCAGCAATGAAGCGCAGGTTTTTTTAGCACTGGCGATTAATCAGCATTATGCTCTTCTTAGAGCTGGCTATTAAAATCTATTTTGTTCGCTATACTATTTACTTACTTGTTTATTTGTTTCGTTCTGTGCGTTGCAAAAATGGGAAATCTTTTTGTAAAAATAGAAAATCTTAAAATTCCCTACCAAATTATTTATAACTAAAAACTAATTATTTATTAGCAAAACCACTATCGGCAGTGTGTTATCAGAAGAGTCAATATAGCTTTCTATCAATCTAATTACTTTTTAACCTGTGCTTTTAAACTCGTACTTTTTTAACGCACGCGTTTTGATTCGTGTTTTTTGAAAATGTAATTCGATAAAAATTAACTATAAAAAAGTTTTGACATTGACGCTAAAAGCACTTTTGCAATTAGCAAACTACACCGAAGCATTTTTTTGCTGAATAAGTTTTTACGTAATAATAATGAGGAGCTTTACATGAAAAAATTTACTGTTAGTCCGCTCGTGCTGGCTATTGCGGCGACTATCCTACCTGCTATAACTTACGCGCAAGAAACACCGCCCGCAGAAAATACCGGCACAGTCGAGGAAGTCACTATCACGGGCTTTAGAGCCAGTTTGGCAAATGCCCTGAATACCAAGCGCACCTCTGCAAATAATGTAGATGCTATTGTTGCAGAAGACATGGGCAAAATGCCGGATCTCAATCTCGCTGAATCTTTACAGCGCGTATCTGGCGTCGCCATTACCCGCGAAGGTGGTGAGGGGCGCACTATTACCGTGCGCGGTCTTGGGCCCAGTGTTAGTGCGACCACACTTAATGGTATGGAAGTTCCTT
>CAUOQW010000184.1:0-5625 GCA_963506825.1 uncultured Cellvibrio sp. | reverse complement strand
TGTGTAGTCGGGCACATCGCGCTCAACACTGGTGGAGTCTTTAGTGTCGTAACTCGCCATATCGTTGAGCAAAATCGCGGCGTCTACTGCAGTGCGCGACAAAATACCGGCTTGATCCAAACTCGACGCAAATGCAATCATGCCCCAACGTGAAACGCGGCCGTAAGTTGGTTTGATACCTGTTAATCCGCAATGCGCTGCTGGTTGGCGAATAGAGCCACCGGTATCCGATGCAGTTGCAGCTGGAGCCAAATGTGCAGCAACTGCCGCAGCAGATCCACCAGATGATCCGCCAGGAACGCAATCAGTTGCCCAAGGATTTTTTACTGGGCCGTAGTAACTAGTTTCGTTGGATGAACCCATAGCGAATTCATCCATGTTGGTTTTACCCAACATCACCACGCCTGAGTCTAAATAGTTATCAACGATGGTCGCGTTGTAAGGTGCGATAAAGTTATCGAGCATTTTGGATGCGCATGACGTACGAACGCCTATGGTGCAGAAAATATCTTTGTGGGCGATGGGCACGCCGCACAGGGCAGGGGCATTGCCTGCTGCTAAACGTTTATCTGCTGCTGATGCTTGCGCGAGTGCGAGTGCAGGCGTAGTAGTGATATAGGAGTTGTACACTTTATCGAGGCGCGCAATGCGATCGAGATAATGCTGGGTGACTTCGACGCTGGAAAAGTCTTTGTTGCGTAGACCTTTTACAAGCTCGGCAATGGTTAACTGATGCATTCAAAAATTCCTGATCGGGAGGCGTTGAAAGTCGCCTTATAAATTGCAAATAATTGTTTTTCTAATCCGCTCATCCTGAGCCTGTCGAAGGATGGTTCGACTGCTTCGCGCTCACCATGAGCGGAGAGTATTATTAACCTTACTCAATAACCTGCGGCACCAAATACAAACCATCTTGAACTGCCGGCGCAATCGACTGGAATAGCTCACGTTGGTTTAGCTCAGTAACCACATCTGCACGTAAGCGTTGTACTGCGTCCAAAGGGTGAGCCATGGGCAATACGCCATCAGTATTTACGGCTTGTAGCTGATCGACTAATGCCAATACGGTGGAAATGCGGTTTGCCACTTCATCGGCGGCATCATCGGAGATGGCGATGCGCGCAAGATTGGCGAGTTTTGCGATATCAGAACGATCTACAGCCATAACTGGCACTCCAAATAAACAAAATCTGTAACTGCGCTAACGAGCTTTAAGGGCTGGGTTTTGAGTGAAAAACACAACAAAAACAGGGCGCTGTCAAATGGGCGCCCAAGTTACCATATTTGGTGAAAGGTTGAAAAACTAGTTTGCGGGAAAATGAGGCTGGAGACGGCTTTCGCGCATGATGGAAAGTGGTAATGCGTCAGAAAAGTCTGATTTCTCACTATCTCTGATCTCTCGCCATTTTATAGTCTATTGGCGCATTTCCATCATTTCGTGTTCTACGTATTTGAGTCGCTCTTCCATAATGGCTGTGCGTTGATACTGACCTTTGGAAAGTTTGAGGGCGTTGCGCAGGTGAAGTTGCGCCTTATCGTAAATTCCGTTGGCAATGAAATACTCTGCACGAGCCTCATGTACACCCAGAATATCGCCATTCAAGCCATTCACTTCTGCCAAGAGATACCATAAATAGTCGTCGTTCTTGCGTTTGCGTGAATAGCGTTCCAACAACTCAGCACTCTGCTTATAAAGACCCGCTTTCATGCTCGCTTCGGCATAGCGAATATTCAGTGGGTAGTTTTCTGGCGCGAGTTTGAGCTGTGTTTCCAGCAGTTCCAATGCAGGCTTAAAGCGTTCGGCAGCTATATCAATGTCCGCATTCATGATGAGGTAAGTGATGCGGGTGGGGTCTTTATCGAGAAGTGGCTTCAGCGCAGCACGTGCAGCCTCAAACTGACCTGCCGCCGAATAGGCTAGTGCCAAGCCATAGCGGCTGGCATCGGGCGATAAATTGTCGCCATCAATTTCACTTTTAAAGCGTTTGATCGCAGATTGAGGTGTTTCTTCCAGCTCAAAACGAATACGTGAGCGCATCAATTGAAATTCGATATTGTCTGGATAAGCTTGTCTTGGGTTTGCCATCGCGCGATTCCGGGCGTCAGCTACACGGCGCTCGGTAACGGGGTGTGTCAATAAGTATTCAGGTGGGCGACGAGTCGAACGGCTGGAGTGCAGCATTTCCTCAAACATATCCGATGCGGCGTAGGGGTCGAGTCTGGCTTGTAGCATTGTCTGCATACCAATGCGATCTGCCTCTTGCTCATTCTCGCGGCTGAAACGCAGGCTGGCCGCTTGGGTCGCAGCTTGAGTTGCCATAATTGCGGCCATGCCACCATCACCATCACTGTTTGCAGCGAGCACCAAGCCTGCGAGCATGCCGGCAATCATTGGCATCAGCATATTTTTCTGCTGTTCCAAACGGCGCGCGTAATGGCGTTGGCTCAAGTGTCCCATTTCGTGACTGATAATCGCCGCAAGTTGGTTTTCAGTTTTGGCGTAGTTAAAAATCCCGGTGTGCATGCCGATGATGCCGCCGGGAATGGCGAAGGCGTTCAAGCTATCGTTTCTCACCACCACTAAGTCAATACGTTTATCGTCTAGCTGGCTATAGGGAAGAAGGCGATTAATAAGTTGTTCAAGGTAATCGATAACCAGTGGATCTGACGAGGTAGGCACTTGGCTGCGATAGTATTTAAGCGCGCGCTGCCCAAGCGCTTTTTCTTGTACTGGCGAAATCATAGCTGAGCTGGTGTCACCCAACACGGGGAGCTCAATCTCATTAGAAGCTAAAGCGGCGGCTGAGGCGGCAGCTATGCAGACCACAAGGCTGCATTTAACGAGAAGCTGTCGAATTAGTCGATTCACAATGCAAAACTCCTGCTTGGTAGGGCTGGTGCTCGTCGGGTTGGCGCGGAAATCCCTCGGGCTATGTTGGGGCTCTGGCGGCGCACTCTAGCCTTTTTAGGTGCTAAAGGCTACGTAACCAAGAGTGTTTAGAGCGTAAAAATTCGCTTTAGTTCGTCAACAAAACTGTAATTAATTCCCATTCTGCGTTACTTTAGTGCCCACTTTGTCGCCTGAAAGGGTTAATGTGTGAAAAATCAGCCTCAGGGCGGTGGTATTCCGCCCGCTTTGGCAGCGGTAGCCTCGCCGAGTGCGCTAACTTGCGCCGTCAATATAGAAGTGGATGCGCGCGAATTGGCTTGCCCTTTGCCTTTGCTAAAGGCCAAACAGGGGCTGCGCAACCTATGCACCGACGAACTCATGCGTGTGTTGGCTACGGATGCGGGCTCCCTGAAAGATTTCGTGTCTTTTGCAGACTTAACAGGTCAAGTGATAGAGCACTTTTATGCCCAAGCGGGTTGTTATTGGTTTGTGATTCGTAAGCAGTAATTGCACCTTGTTTACATTAAACCGAGGTTTAATCGAGATCACTGTATGTTGAACGTGCGTTGTGTGTGGACTGAATGTTGATGTCATCTCCAGGCTTTCGCTGGCCCCAACAGCTTGTTGGTTTATTTGTTCTCTTGCTCATCGCTTCGGTGCAGGCGCAGCACATCAATGCGCCTATTACTACTAACGCCGCTAAAATATCGACAATCAGCAAAAGCGAAAACGACAATCGCGATTACCGCTATTTAACACTCAGCAACAATTTGCGCGTGCTATTAATTTCTGATCCTGCTGCGGAAAAATCGGCGGCGGCATTAAATGTTCATGTTGGCAGCCATCAAAACCCTAAAGAGCGCCCCGGCCTTGCGCATTTTTTAGAGCACATGTTGTTTTTAGGCACTGAAAAATACCCAGCCGCCGGTGAATACCAAGATTTTATCAGCCAGCATGGCGGCAGCAATAACGCCTATACCGCTGAAGAGCATACTAATTACTTCTTTGACATCGAACACGCTTCGCTCGAGCCAGCGCTAGATAGATTTGCGCAATTTTTTATCGCCCCGCTATTTGACGCTAACCATGTTGATCACGAAAAAAATGCAGTTAATGCAGAGTACCTTGCAAAGATTAATGACGACGCGAGGCGAGAATGGGATGTTTATCGCGGTTTGTTTAATCCCGATCATCCCGCCGCCAATTTTTCGGTGGGTAATTTGGATACCTTGGCTGATCGTGACGGTCGCAATATTCGCGATGATTTGATTGGTTTCTATCAGCACTACTATTCTGCAAATTTGATGACCTTGGTAGTTTTGGGGAACCGCAAACTCGATGATTTACAAAAGTTGGTTGAATCGCGCTTTGTACAAATTCCCAATAAAAGCCGAGTGATTCCGAAAGATTATCCCAGCTTATTCCCCGCTAAAGTATTGCCTGCCAGTATTCAGGTAAAACCCCTTAAAGAACTGCGTCAGCTTACCTTGGCATTTCCTGTTCCTAATTATGCCGATAAATATAAAACCAAACCCTTGGATTATTTAAGCCATTTATTGGGTAATGAATCCTCTGGCAGCTTGTTGGCGTTGTTGAAAAATTTGGGTTGGGCGGAATCTTTAGCGGCGGGGGAGTTGTATCAAAGCCGCCGCGAAAGCCTTTTTGGGATCACCATTGCTTTGACGAAAGAGGGCGCTAAAGCCAAAGATCAAATTGTATCGGCCGTGTTTGATTATTTGGGTACGGTTGCGCTGCGCGGTATATCGGAGTGGCGCTTTAAAGAAATGCAGCAAATCGCCGAATTGAATTATCGTTTCCGCGATAAGCAAGCGGCGATAGATACGGTCATGGAGTTATCTCAATCTCTGCATGATTATCCAGCGCAAGATGTGCTCTGGGGTGATTATGCCTATACCGAGTTTAATGAAGCGATATTAAAGCAGGCGCTGGGGTATTTGCGTAAAGATAATTTATTTGTCTCCTTGGTGTCGCCCGATGTTGTTACTCAGAGCAATTCATTATTTTATAAAACTGATTTTTCAGTAACGCCAGGTGTTCCTGAGATTCTTGATTTGAAACTCGTTTACCATCAAAAACTTTGGCTGCCGGAGCGAAATATTTTTGTTCCTAAAAACTTTCTATTAAAAACCTCATCTATGTTATCGGCGCAAGAGTCCAAGGGAGTTCCTGTGCTACTGGTGAATAGTGATCAACTGAAGCTCTGGTTTTTACAGGATAAAAAGTTTCGTTCGCCCAAGGCAGAATTAAATTTACGCTTCAAATTACCGGTGTTAAATAATTCGCTTGAGAGTGCCGCACGCGCCCAACTCTTTACGGCGCTAATTACTGATCAGCTCAATGAGTATGCCTATCCTGCCAGTCTTGCAGGTTTGACCTTTAGTCTTAAAGCTCATGCGCGTGGTTTTGATGTGAATGTGGCGGGTTATACCGATAAACAAAATTTACTGGTTAATAAAATCATCGCGGCGCTAGTGGATGCCGACTTTTCGCAAGCTCGCTTTGACAAACTAAAAGATGACTTGATCCGCGAGTGGCGCAATGAAGATAAAAATCTGCCTTACACTGTGCTCGCTAAAAAAGTAACTCGCTTGCAGTATTTACCCTTTTGGGGTGTAAAAGAATATATAGATGTACTGCAAAAAACATCGTTCGAACAATTTAATCAGTTTTCGGGTGAGATTTTGCGCGGTGCCAAAATTGAAACCTTGTTTTAC
>CAUOQW010000183.1:0-5638 GCA_963506825.1 uncultured Cellvibrio sp. | reverse complement strand
TTAACCCTGCGTCGCCTACTAAAATGCCACCCTTGGCACCCGGGTGGTTTAGACCCAGTAATTAAACCTGAACTATCAGGCAAAAATTCATTTCAACAACCTAAAGATGGCAGTCACTAAGATGGATTGGCAAAAAAATATATTGATTGCGGCAATTTTGGCCGTACTGTTTATGCTCGCGATTCGCTGGAATACTTATCAAGAGCTACATGCTCCTGTTGTTACACCCACCACTGCAATAGCCGAGGCAAGCGCACCTGCGGTTACTAAAGTCAGCGATATTCCAGCACCAACAGCCACAACAAGTGCGCCTACAGCCGATACTCCTGTAGCCACTTCAACTGCAATCATTAAAGTTGCTACCGATAGCCTTTTGGTAAATATTGATCCAGTCGGCGGCGATATTGTTAAGGTAGCTCTGCCACGTCATTTAATTGATATCAAAAATCCCGATAGCCCTTTTATCTTAATAGATAACAGAGCCGACCATATTTACAGCGCACAAAGCGGTTTAGTCGGCGCTAACGCTACAGATACCGCTAAAGGTCGCCCTACGTTTAACGTAGAAAAAACTGAATACACGCTTGAAAACGGACAAGACAAACTCACCGTTGATTTAAGCTTGCAACAAGATCAAGTGAAAATCACCAAGCGCTTCACCTTTACCCGTGGTGAATATTTGATTGGAGTTGAATACCTGATCGATAACCAAAGTGCCAATAAATGGAGTGGTCAACTTTTTGGTCGCATAGTGCGCGACAGCAAAAGTTTTACCAAAACCAATGCTTTGATGATGAGTGCTTATCTTGGTGGTGCCATCACCACCAAAGAAGAAAATTATAAAAAAGTAACTTTTGATGATTTGAAAAAAGCACCCGTTGAAACCACAGAACAAGGTGGTTGGGTATCGCTGGTACAACATTACTTTATTAGCGCTTGGATTCCAGACCAAAACACCACCAACTCTTTCAAACTCAACCAATTAGGCACTAACGATATTTTCCTCTTTGGCTTTACCGGAAACACAGTTGAAGTAGCACCTAATAGCCAAGGTTCTCTTAAAGCAAATTTCTACGCGGGCCCGAAAGATACTGATGTTTTAGCGAAGGTATCTCCACATCTTCAACTCACTGTAGATTACGGTTTCTTGTGGATGATCGGCGAACCCTTATTCTGGTTGCTGAAATTTATCCACGGTTACCTAGGCAACTGGGGTCTGGCGATTATTGGTTTAACCATTATCGTTAAAGCGCTGTTCTTCCATCTCTCCGCCGCCAGCTATAGATCCATGGCGAAAATGAAGAAGCTAGCGCCGAAAATGGCTGAAATGAAAGAGCGCTTTGGCGATGATCGTCAAAAAATGTCACAGGAAATGATGAAGCTCTACAAAGATGAAAAGGTAAACCCACTCGGTGGTTGCTTACCTATGCTGATTCAAATGCCGGTATTTTTGGCCTTGTATTGGGTATTGATGGAATCGGTAGAATTGCGCCATGCACCTTTCTACGGCTGGATTAACGATTTGTCGGTAATGGATCCTTACTATGTATTGCCACTGATTTACGGTGTCACCATGTGGTTTATGCAAAAACTGAATCCACAACCCACAGACCCAATGCAAGCGCGCGTAATGCAAATGTTGCCGCTGGTATTCACCTTTATGTTCTTGTGGTTCCCTGCGGGCTTAGTACTTTACTGGGTAACCAATAACATTTTGACCATTGCTCAGCAGTACTATATTACTAAGCAAATCGAAAACGCTGATCCTGTCAACGTCAGCAAAACTGTCAAACTCAGTAAAAAAGACTAAAGCAACCCGAATGTTTAATACCGACACCATCGCAGCCATCGCCACCGCCACTGGCCGCGGTGGTGTCGGTATAGTTCGTGTCTCCGGCCCCAAAGCTGGGTTAGTGGCCGAACAAGTCCTCAAGCAAAAACTCCAACCCCGTTTTGCACACTATTGCCCGTTTCATAGCAATGCAGGCGATATACTCGATCAAGGCATAGCCTTATTTTTCCCCGGCCCAAATTCCTTTACGGGTGAAGATGTCCTTGAACTTCAAGGTCACGGCGGCCCGGTTATTCTCGATTTATTGTTGCGTGAAATCACTCAACTCGGCGTTCGCTTAGCCAGACCCGGTGAATTCTCTGAACGCGCATTTTTAAACGATAAGCTGGATTTAGCTCAAGCTGAAGCTATCGCCGATTTGATTGATGCAACTACCGAACAAGCCGCACGCAATGCACTTCACTCTTTGCAAGGAGCTTTCTCAGTTCGCATCCACGAATTAGTGGAAGCACTGATTAGTTTGCGAATCTATGTCGAAGCCTCTATCGACTTCCCCGAAGAAGAAATTGATTTTCTGACTGACGGTAAAGTTGCCACTGATTTAGCCACTATCGAACAAAAGCTCGCACAGGTCTTTAAAGAGGCCAAACAGGGTGTATTGGTGCGCGATGGTATGCGCGTGGTTATCGCCGGTCGCCCCAATGCTGGTAAGTCCAGCTTGCTCAATGCCTTAAGCGGCCGTGAATCCGCCATTGTCACCAGCATTGAAGGCACCACCCGCGATGTACTGCGCGAGCATATCCATATCGATGGCATGCCACTGCATATCATCGACACCGCTGGTTTGCGTGATAGTCCCGATGAAGTTGAACGCATCGGCATCCAACGCGCCTGGCAAGAAATCCAACAGGCAGATCGCGTCTTATTATTAGTCGATAGTGGCAGCACCGCAGAGTTTGAAGCCAATAAAATATGGCCAGAATTTGTCGATAAATTAGAAGATGCCAGCAAACTTACGCTGGTTCGTAACAAGATCGATTTAAATGGCGAAGCGGCCGGATTAGCTAAGTTGGAAAATGGTGCTTCTTATATAGGTATCAGTGCGGCGACAGGTGCCGGTATGGAAGACCTTAAACAGCATCTCAAAGATATTATGGGTTTCAGTAACAGTGGCGAAGGTGGTTTTACCGCGCGTCGCCGTCACTTGGATGCCCTTGAACGCGCACAATCTTTCCTAGCCCTAGGCAAGGCTCAACTGCACGGCTACGCTGCTGGCGAACTCCTCGCAGAAGACCTGCGCCAAGCCCAAAATGCCCTCAAAGAAATTACTGGCGAATTTACACCAGATGATTTGCTTGGCCGCATCTTCAGTAGTTTTTGCATAGGCAAATAGCAGCTTCTTTATTAGTGCAAGTTCACACCTATTCTTTTCTATCCATATGTCCCCATTCGTGTATTCATTTCTGTGTCTATACTGCTTAATAATTAAGCAGCCGATTGTGCCCAGCTATGAATACAACACCGCTAATCAGTAAAACCAAAAGCACTAGCGAACCCTTGGTCGCTATTGAACTCCTTTCCGCCTGCCGGATTCTAGTGATTAACGGCAAGGGCGGTTCAGGTAAAACAACGCTAAGTACCAACCTTGCTACATGGCTAGCCCAACGCGGTCAAACGACCGTATTGGTAGATGCAGATCCACAGGGCTCAGCGAGCTATTGGTTAAGTAAACGCGCGCCTGAATTGCCCAAAATCTTTGGCGTTAAAATCGAATCTAATTGCCGTACTACGCGCAGTTTTCAATGGCGCGCACCCAAATCCACCCGCTGGTTAATTACCGATGCCGCACCCGGATTATCAGATACGGCCCTCAGCGATATCATCCAAACCCACGATTTAATTATCGTACCCGTACTACCTTCAGATATAGATATACGTGCCAGTGCGCGCTTTATTGGCGATATCTTATTAACCCAAACTATGCGTCGCGCACGCCGCCCAATTGCCGTAGTCGCCAATCGCGTAAAACAACAAACGAATGCTTGGCAGGGCTTAGAACGGTTTTTATTGAGTCTGAATATTCCCTTTCCCGCAACCTTGCGCGATACCCAACACTATGTAAAAGCCTATAGTGAAGGGCGCGGTATTAGCGATTATCCGCAAAAAAACTACGAACGCGATCGTAATGATTGGGATTTATTACTGCGTTGGTTGGATGCGCAAGAATCTATTCAACCTTGGTTTGTAGAGAAAAATGAAAAACTTACGCCAATATCACTCTCCAATGCCTCTTAATTTGATTATTTCTTCATCAACTATCATTTATTTCTGCTATTTCATTATTTTCTTTTTCAAACAAAACTCGCCTTATTAACCTCTCTGTTTTAGCAAACACTACAGTTAAAGTAATGTTTATACAGACTTGTTTTCATGTTTTTCCACACACTTACACAGGTTATCCACAAAAAAATAGAGATTTACGCTATAAACACCTGTTTTTACAAGGTTTTTACTTAGTCCTTTATTCAATGTGAGTAATTCTGTGGGTTTAAGGCGTAAAAGCTGAAGGTGGTTTTGGGGATAAGTCTAGTTTTCGTTGGGATTTGTATAACTAAGGCTTCTACCACCAGCTTATGGGTAGCTTGCTACTAGCTTTCCAGCAGTTTCCCCCAATGGTTTTACTTCCTATATCTTATTGAATACACTAAAAAAAAGTGCTTTATCCACAGAATTATGGCTGCATATTAATTACAACATCTTTTATCTTCTTAAATAACTTTATATATATTTATTTAATTATTTTTCTTTGTTGTAACAGAATAACTTTTCGTGCAAAAAATAAGCTGATTAAACCCTGTACATGTTTTGTGCAATTGCTCAACTCGCTCTATAATGCGTGCCCTTTTCCGAAAACCCCTGTTGGTTGGTTTTCTGAAGCGGAATTAACACCCAATATTTAATCCGCAGTTTTGACTGCAAGGTTGTTGCTCGATGATTTTCCCGGAACGTTTTGATGTGATCGTAATTGGCGGTGGCCATGCCGGTACTGAAGCCTGTTTGGCGGCGGCACGTATGGGCTGTAAAACCCTGTTGCTGACTCACAATATCGAAACTCTCGGACAAATGTCCTGCAACCCTGCCATTGGCGGGATTGGCAAAAGCCATCTCGTGAAAGAAATTGATGCCCTCGGCGGCGCTATGGCGCTGGCAACCGACAAAGGCGGCATTCAATTCCGCGTACTCAACGCCCGTAAAGGTCCAGCCGTGCGGGCGACTCGCGCCCAAGCTGACCGAATTCTTTACAAAGCGGCGATTCGCGAAACTCTCGAAAACCAGCCCAACTTGTGGATATTTCAGCAAGCGGCTGATGACGTAATTGTTGAGAACGATGAAATTCGCGGTGTGATTACCCAAATGGGTTTGAAATTCCACGCGAACCAAGTCGTGCTAACCGCCGGTACTTTTCTCGGTGGTTTAATCCACATCGGCATGCAAAATTATTCTGGCGGCCGCGCGGGTGATCCACCGTCAATCGCACTTTCAAAACGCCTGCGTGAATTACCGCTGCGTGTTGATCGCTTAAAAACCGGAACGCCACCGCGGGTTGATGCTCGCACCGTGAATTTCGAAGGCCTCGAAAAACAATGGGGCGATACGCCAGTGCCGGTCATGTCCGTGCGCGGCAATCGCGCTATGCACCCGCGTCAAATTTGTTGCTACATGACGCACACCAACGAAAAAACTCACGATGTGATCCGCCTCAATCTGGATCGCTCGCCCATGTACTCGGGTGTGATCGATGGTATTGGCCCGCGATACTGCCCAAGGATCGAAGATTATATTCAC
>CAUOQW010000182.1:0-5642 GCA_963506825.1 uncultured Cellvibrio sp. | reverse complement strand
TTTGTAAAGCCGCAGGTTTCGATTTATTTCAAGGCTATTTTTTAGCGCGCCCGCAAATTATTACCGGGCGGAAAATGTCCGACAACAAACAATCTGTGTTGCAATTATTATCAGCCTTGCAAGACCCAGATATACCCGTTGAAAAAATTGAAAAAATGTTGGCACGCGATACGGTTCTGAGTTTTAAATTGTTGCGTCTCATTAATTCTGCTGCCTTCGGTTTAGCGCGCAAAGTAGATTCTCTTAAACAGGCCATTATGTTGCTCGGCCTGAATAAAATTAAAAACTGGGTGAATATTCTCGCCATGTCTAACCTTGGCGACAAACCTCATGAACTGAGCGTTTCTGCCCTAACGCGGGCGCGCATGTGCGAACTCATTGCTAATAAGCTAAGCGGAAAAAATAAATCGGATGGTTATTTTACGGTGGGTCTGCTGTCTACATTGGACGCATTTATGGATGCGCCCATGACAACATTGCTAGACAGCATTTCGTTGAGCAAACACATTAACGATGCGATCCTCGAACAAATGGGAAGCGAAGGTAAAGTCTTGGAAATCACTACCGCTTATGAGCGCGGAGAGTGGGACAATATTGACTGGGTTTATCTTGCAGAACACGACATCAATGCCGAACAATTAGCGCAGATTTATTTTGAAACTTTAGAATGGGTGAATACTACAATTAACGACTTGGAGATGAGCGAAAAGAACAAATAAGAGGAAAAGCAAATTCCTATCTAATAAGCCCTGCAAAAAAATCATCCACCTGCTCTGGTGTAAATGGCCAGTTCAACTCTGCAAGATTATCGCTCGTACTCAACACGGGAATGCGCGTTCCGTATTTCTCGATCATCTCATCGCTATCTGAAATATCAATTTCCAATAATTGGAATTGGTATTTTGATAACAGCGGCCACAGAATAACTTTTGCCTGCTCGCAGAGATGGCAACCGAGCGTTGAATATAAATAAATTTGCACGGAACTGATTAACGTTTAAAAATAAACGCAGCAATAACCACCGCGGCCAAAATAGCTAAAACAATCAAACCGCCTTTGCCGGAACCGCTAGGCGCGGAAGGCTTTTCCTTTTTGGCAAAGCTATGTTGGGTAGCAAACTTATCGTTGGCAGGGCTGGGTTTGGGTGCAGTTGATTTGGCGGCAGGTGCAGTTGTTGTAGCTGCGGGAACAGCGCGAACGGTGGTCTTGGCCATCTCATCTGCTGGCCCCATAACACCAAAGGTTAAGGCGTCAAAACGCAATTCATCGCCACGCTTTACGCGCGATTCCATCACTTGTTTACCGTTTAGGAAAGTCCCATTGGCAGAACCCAAATCTTTTACGAAAAGCGCTCCGTCAATAATCTGCAGCTGGGCATGACGGCGAGATAGATGGGCAGCGGCAAGACTGATATCGCAATCAGCAGAGCGCCCTATGACAGTTGTATCTTTTAGCGGGAAAACGCGGTTTGCCAGAGCAGTGTGATTAGCTTTAAGTGCCCAGCCGGTAATGGGTACAGCGCGCATTTGAGTCGCATTGGCGGTTTCCGCCGTACTCACTTTAGATTCGCGCTTAGGGTCTATTACAACCAACTCAATACCACCCAGAGTGATTTCATCATCAACCTTTAGGGTACAGGCACCAATCACATCAACCGTATTAACACGTACCGGCTTTAGTGGCTGGAGGTTTTTGAGTGTAAGTGTTTCGTGGGTTACATGAACTTCAAAGTGCTTGTCTGCTACATAGGAATCGTCAATTACCAGATCATTAGTTGCGGAGCGCCCAACACTGATCATGGGCTCCACTAACCACACTGAATTATACTTATTATTTTTGTAGCGAATCTTTAGCATGGTAAGAACAACCTAAAGCAAAATATGTAGGCTGGATGATGCTATAGGTGCCCCCCCTTTTCAAGCACCCTATCTAGGCTTTTTATTAAACCAAGATAAGAAGACCCTATTTTTTAAGTATTTATGGGCCAGTTAATATTCTGAGGCAACTTGCCTTTGCTTTAGGGTAGATACAAGCTAAAACAACCGCCCCCCAAAGAACTTTCATTCGTCAGACGAATAAAGCCTTGCTGGGCCTTATTGCGATGCATAAGCGCGACTTTATTGGCAAACATAAGCCCCAAATGCGGCCTGCCACTGGCAAAACTGCCACTTGGTTCCGCAAAAGTGGATGCATTGAGCATATCTTGAGGATAGCCAGGCCCATCATCTTCAATAGCAATACAAAGCCCTTCTGCGGTTTGCTGAGCCCATAGGATTAGCTTGTGTTTGGAATAGCGAGCACAGTTAACCAAGATATTGTTGATAACGCCGCCCACTAAATCGCTATCGAAATAGCCCACTAAAGACTCGTCACACCGCAACACGAGTTCGAGGTTTCGGGTTTGTAGTAGCCCATGATTGCGCGCCACCTGCTCGCTCAACACATCGATTAGCATGCACTCATCAATATGTGCTCGCACCTGATCGTGATCTACTCGATAAAGCGACAACAACTGTATCAACTCACTGTTAATGCGCGCTGCCTCATACTCCAACACTGCGTAGGATTTTGCGTGCTCATTATTTTGTGGCGGATACTGCACCATAACCTCAGCCAAGGTATTCAATAACATACCCAAAGAATTTTTCATGTCGTGCACACTGGAAGCAAGGACAAAGGAAAAATCAACTTCTTGCACTTCTCGATTCATAATATCGCCACCTTAATTCGCTGACATGTTTTGCTAATTTAATTCGTTGCTTTTACTGATGCTATAATTCCACGCGCGACTTCTTCGAGCTGACGGAAACGCCGAAACTGCGCATGGTTGTCGGGAATAATTTTTCGAATGTAATCCATGGTTTGCTGCATTGATGTTAGCAAGGGCGCTTTTTCTGGCTCCTGCTTAACATGGCCCATTAAAGCTTGTACCAAATTTAAACGCAGGCCAATGTGTTGCGGGAAATCTTGCAAAGCGCTGGTAAAACAATCGACCGCACGACCAAAATCTTTGGCTTCATAAAATGCTATGCCGTCTTTATTAATCTGCGCCACTAATGCTTTATTTTTAGCACTGCAAGGTTCATCCAACAGACAATCGATTTTTTGCAACTGCTCTTCGTCACCTTCATATTCACTCAATAGCTCAGCAATAAGCTTATCGCTTTCAGCTTTATTACCAAGTTCGCGCAGGGCTCGCACCAACTCAATACGGGTATCCAAAGTTACCGCTGCGGCATCTGCATCAATAACTTTTTGCGCACCGACTAAGGCTTCTTCTGCACGACGCTCTTCACCCGAGGCAACACACAGTTGCGACTCTAGCAATAACGCGTTCATTTTTACGCTGTTGGTTTTGCCAAAACGCAATGGAATTTCGGCGATGACTTTCAACGCATCACGCAGTATAGGTGCAGCCAAATTTTTATCTAACTTGGCTAACTGGATACCAGCATGAGCAAAGCTCTCATGAAATTTTATATTATCATGGCAAGAATTTTCGCCAATTTTAACCGCTTTGCGATAAGCGTTAGCCGCGCCCAAGAGATCATTGTTTTTAAACGATACGTTGCCTAATTCCTGCTGACGCAAAATTGAAAGCGGCGATATATCCACCGCTTTTTGCAATACTTTTTGCTGACCCTGATAATCACCACGCTCTGCCATAACGTCTGCTAAAACGTCATAGGCTTTTAAATTGAGTGGATTAAATTGAATAATTTCTTCCAGCCATTGCTGTGCGCTCAAAGCATTGCCCTGCATTTTTTTGGTTTGCGCCATACCCAACATAGCCCAATCCAGCTGACGCACATCTAAAATATCGCGATATAAAGCTTCGGCCTTTTCAAGATTGCCCACTTGCAACAGCAGACGTCCCAGCATTTTTTGGCAAGAACCGGTGTAGCGGTTGCCCGCTGCAATTTCTGCTTCGCATAAACCAATAGCAGAAGCTACATCTCTTTCTTTGAGCGCTTTATAAATAGGCGCTAAAGCCATGCGCTGTTTAAACAAGCGCTCAAGGCGCTGCCCAAGAGTTTGACCCGTAATAGGTTTGGTGAGGTAAGCGTCTGGCTCGTAATCGTAAGCCGCCATAATGATGCTTTTGTTAGACTCGGCGGACACCAATACAAACAAACTGTCACTATTTAAGGTGGGTTTATGGCGCAAGACTTCCAAAATTTGTTGGCCAGTTTTCCCCCTGCCTAAGTTTTGATCACACAAAATCACATCGTACACTTTAGAATTACAGTAGCGTAGCGCATCGTTGCTAGAAGCTACCGAGTCCACTGTGCCAATACCAAATTCCTGTAACATTTTTGATAAGGTGATACGAAAGCTTTCAAAGTCATCGACAATCAAAGCCTGTAATTTTGCGTAGGGGTTCTCAGCCATAGATATAATCTCTCTCCAATAAGGTAATTGTTAAGCAAAGATCCCTTGGGACCAACGCAGAGAGCAATTACCCCCGCAATTCACGTGGTAAATAAACACCTAGAGAATAGCTCAGTTTCAACAAACTGGCGGTTTAGACGATTAAACGTAGGAGAAACCCCTAATCAAAGGGTTAATTTGCAAACTGAAGTTCGCTGGGCTTATGGCGGCGGCGAGACTCAAAAATCGCGTTACCGCCCATAAGTTTTGCGCTGTGCTTCGCATCCGCAAGCAAGAGAGAGACGTGATGATGGGTGGTGCAGGAAGTAAAATCGGGGAAAACACAGCCGATGGCCAAGGTTAAAGCACCAAATCGCTGACGACTGCCGTTGCGATCATTACTCCAATATTCAGTTTGAGTTTGCGGCAACAACTCTAAATAAGCCACGGTAAAGTCAGCAAAAATCTGTTCGCAGCGCTCGCGCCAGTTTTCACTGCGGAAAATCAAAATAAAATCATCGCCACCCACATGACCGATAAAATCTTTTTCTGTATCTAATTGACGACACAAAATATTACTTAGACGCAAAATAATTTCATCGCCAAAGCTGTAACCAAAAACCATCGTTAAACGGCTTAAAATGATTAATATCCACATAGGCCACGACCATGTTTTCGCGCGCATGTAAAAGGTGATCAATCCATTCATATAAGGGTACGTTGCCCGGCAATTGCGTCAGCGGATTACTGTGCTTGGCTGCGCGTAGCTTTTCTTCGGTAATACAGCGCAAGAGATGGCGAATTTTCCCCACACCAGAATACTGACCGTTCCGGCTGACAATAAAATCCACACTGAGATTTTGATGCGGATCTTCGGTGATCAATTGCCCCACTGTTTTTAATTCACAACTGCAATCCACAATTAATGACATAGGGCTAATAAATTCAGCAATGGATTTTTTAGCATAGAGATCATGCGCAAAAGGGCGCGCAAATACATTGAGCAATTCAGCGCGGCTCACCATGCCCAATGGCGTTTCGCCATCAACCACGGGGACGCAACTTAAACGAACATCGGCACGAAACATTTTCACCACAGCTTCAGCGGTAGCGGTGGATGAAATGACATCCACCTTCACCATAATTTCGCCTACGGTACGTCGAAAAATATCCTGATTACCAAAACGCTGTTGCTGTGGAAGCCCAGTGACATGCGCAGGAAATGTCAAAATGGGTGAAGCGGCGGGACGCGCTAAATAATAGCCTTGAAC
>CAUOQW010000181.1:0-5653 GCA_963506825.1 uncultured Cellvibrio sp. | reverse complement strand
TATTAAATTTGTTTGATACGTTGTGGGTTTATGAAGCAAACGCAAGAAATATTAAAAAAGAAATTATTGAAAAGCTGGACTTTATTGCCTCCGATCAACCTGCCGATTTTGTTTATTTCCTCACGCTTTATAATCTCTTTAAAGATTTTCTTGAAGATATTGATGAAGAAAGAATTATAAAAACGAAAACAGGCTTTAAAGATACTATCGTTTGGAACAAGCTTTATAAATTCCAAAAAGACGGTGTATTGGGGGCTATAGATAAGCTCGAAAAACATAATGGTTGCATCATTGCGGATAGTGTTGGGCTTGGCAAAACATTTGAAGCATTAGCTGTTATTAAATACTACGAATTGCGTAATGACCGTGTATTGGTGCTTTGCCCCAAAAAGCTTCGTGATAACTGGACTATGTTTGTCGTCAATGATAAACGCAATTTACTTGCCAGTGATCGCTTTAATTACGATGTTTTAAATCATACAGACTTAAGCAGGATAAAAGGCTTTTCGGGGCAAATAAATCTCGAAACACTCAACTGGGGAAACTATGATCTCATTGTTATTGATGAGTCGCATAATTTTCGCAATAACCCCAATAAAGCTGAAGGTAAGACGCGTTATGAACGATTGTTAAATGACATCATTCGCGCTGGAGTGAAAACAAAAGTATTGATGCTATCGGCAACACCTGTAAATAATCGAATGAATGATTTAAAAAATCAGGTCGCCTTTATTACAGAAGGTCGTGATGACGTCTTTAAAGATATCGGCATTAAAAATATAGAAAGCACACTCAGGCTTGCACAAAAACAATTTAATCAATGGGTAAAAGAGCCTGTTGAAAATCGCACCACAGCCACCTTGCTTGACAGCATGAGTTTTGATTATTTCAAATTGCTGGATATTGTGACTATTGCGCGCTCTCGCAAGCACATTGAAAAATATTACGGTACAGCCGATATTGGTAAATTTCCAACTCGCTTGCCGCCAATAAACATTAAGGCAGATATTGATTCATCTGAAGAGTTTCCACCACTTAAAGAAGTGAATCTCACAATTCGCAGATTATCTCTGGCTGGCTATTCACCATTAAAGTTCGTTAGAAACGATAAAAAAGATGAATACGCACGCCGTTACGATAAAGCGGTTGGTGCGGGCAATAGCGTATTTAAACAAGTGGATCGTGAAGAAAGCCTTATTCACCTTATGCGAGTGAACCTACTCAAGCGTATGGAAAGCTCTATTCGCTCATTCAGTTTAACGGTTGGTAAACTGTCTCATCAAATTGAAAATTTGTTGAGCAAAATTGAAGCCCATGAAGGCGGAGATTTATCTCAAGAAGGAATGGATGCGCTTAATATTGAAGAAATTCACGATTTAGAAATAGATGCACCTGAGTTAGAGCCATATTTGATAGGCAATAAAACCAAGGTTCTTTTGCAAGACATAGATTTAATTCGTTTTAAGCAAGAGCTGGAAGCAGATCGTATATTGCTCGGCAGTATTGCCGATGCAGCAATTCGTGTAACAGCAGAACGTGATGCTAAGTTGGAAAAACTAAAGCAAGCCATCATCAAGAAAATTGAAGCTCCACTTAACCCGGGCAACAAAAAAGTAATTGTCTTCACCGCCTTTGCAGATACAGCGCAATATCTTTATGCGCAGCTTGCAAACTGGGCGAACAAAGAGCTTGGGTTGCACAGCGCATTGGTGACAGGTGGCGGGACGAATAAAACCACACTTACAGGTGTTGGCTCTGATCTTAATAATATTCTTACGGCATTTTCACCCGTATCTAAAGAGCGCAATAAAATAGATGCTGAAGCAATAACAGAAATTGATCTTCTCATCGCCACTGATTGTATCAGCGAAGGCCAAAATCTTCAGGACTGTGACACGCTCATTAACTACGATATTCACTGGAATCCCGTAAGGATCATCCAGCGTTTTGGTCGTGTGGATCGTTTAGGTTCTAAAAACACAAAAATTCAACTGATTAACTTCTGGCCAAATATGGAGTTGGATGAATATATAAATTTGGAAGCTAGGGTTTCAGGCCGCATGGTATTGTTGGATATTTCAGCCACGGGCGAGGAAAACGTCATTGACGAAAATGCCAAGGGCATGAATGATCTTGAGTATCGTCGCAAACAACTTCAGCAATTGCAAACAGCCGTAGTCGATATGGAGGATATAGCAGGGGGCGTTTCCATCACAGATTTAACGCTCAACGATTTCCGTATGGATTTATCCGACTACATGAAGAAAAACCTTGGCGAATTGGAGCAAGCTCCATTCGGTTTTTACGCGGTGGGATCACTAAATGCTATGCAGGTTGGCGACAGGCAACGGCTTTGTGCAGATTGCGCGTAACCAAGGAACGTCACGTTTACATCATTAACTTGGCCGATGCGCCATGAGCGTCGTGCGGCTTGCATTAGTGTGTAACCGTTACGCTTAACCTTATAGGTGATTTAATGAAAAAGACTCAAGCTATAAACCTTACACAAAAGGTTTTTCGTTTTAAAAGTGATAATGTTGTCGAGAATGATGGTTTTAATTTTTACAATTGGCGAAAAGGTGAATTGCTCCATGTTCTTGGTGTCATGGAACTTGAGCCAGGCAAGCCTCATATGTGCGTGGGTGTCGGAAAAGAGTTGTTTGATTTTGAGCACATTGATCTTGAAGAATTTGAAAATGTTGTTGATATGTCCCGCGATTTTTCTACAGAGTTACCTCGCCGCTTGGGTGATTATGGCTTAGCACGCACGCGGCTGCGTTATGTTTTAGAGCAAGCTTTACAACCTCGCGGGGGTAAATTGCGGCCCCATCAATTGTCCCAAAAAATATATCCTCTGTAACAATTAGTTGATGTTGATTGTTTAAAAACATCACACTAAAAACCTCACGCTCATGATGACCGAGCCGTAAGCGAAAGTAGTTCTGAGTTGACATTGCATCCCGAAAATATTCGGCCTTCGACATTTTAGATTCCATGATGTGCATTGCTGCATTGATCACTTCATCTTCGGTGCGATAAGTAAGTAATGAGTTCATGATTGTTTCTCCATGGATTTTAATAATAAAAAACCCGTGGAGATAAACTTATCCCATCGGGAGTAGTTTTCCCGACGGGTAATGATGGTGAAGCTTTCGCTTCAAATATGAGAATAAACACCGTCTTACGACGCGATCCAATTGCAGTGCTTTCGCGGATCTTTTTAAAGGCTCAACGAGAGTCGTTGATACTTTAAAAATCGAAATTAGACATATTGATTCTTAGCAAAAATAAATATGGCTAATAACGAATGGAAATCGCATCCATGCGAAAAATACTTGTTTAACTCGTCGCCATGAATTTCACAAGTCAGTGCCGAGCGCGGTCAATTCCGCACAACGGTTTCGTCAATTTAACAACGCGGACGGACGCGCCTTAGGTGGGAGTGAAGCAATCAACATCAATGCTTTGGAAGTGATGCACTAGCGAATACGGTAATGCCGCAGTGCCAAAGCATTTATGTAGCCCAAGAATAAAGAGGCCTTTCGATATTTGCATATCTAAGGCCACGTTTAGGTGAGAAGGTGTCGCATCTCACTGCGACTTAGACACTGGGGGCAGTTAGAACCTTTGGGGAGGATAGCCAGCCAAGGCAACCATTGGTTCACCCAGTGCAAAAGATACAAGGATCGTTTTCACGATGCGGCAATTAAACCTCGTTCAAGCCGCCATTCCCAACTAAGGGCTAAGGTTCACGGAGGCAGCCGTGTCTGGAGAACCGTCATGAATAAATTGTCGCCACTCCTGCAACACCTTAGTCATGACGCCTCAGGGATAGATAATTCTATCCCCGAAGCATTCATGCGCGTCATATCTTAACAAAAACTTAATCGTTAGTGTTGTTGATGTGAACGCTCTTGGCTGTACCGTTGATTATTTGAACGATACTCACCTTGGCTTCGATTTTGTGGATTAGAAAAAGATATTTCCCAAGCCACTTGAGAGTTACTCCAGCGATACCCAAGCTTTTTAAGCTCAGATATTTTCGCATGGAATGTTGCATCACTCTTATCGAGTTTCACCAACGGTAAAGCCCAAACTTGCTTTTCAGCGTGCCATCTATAGCCAGATTCTTTTAAACGAGCCTTAGCAACCTCGAATTCATCGGTACTAATTCCTGCTTTGGATAACTGAACTACAAAAGGTAAATCTGATTGCATTGTTGAGACAGAGGTATTTTGTGTATTACGCTCGGTAGCGCTTGACGCGGGAATACCAAAATCAGTGGTCGCTTCTTGCTCATCACGTTTTAATTTGATTACAGTGTCACCTACTTTGAGATAGAGAACCGCAATCAATCGCGCCGAATAGTTTACTCCTAATTTTCCAGGACTTTGACTATCAGGTGCAAACACAAATGGTTTTCCGCGAAATTTTGCAAGCCGTAAGCCGACAAATACCTTCGTGGCTTGGCCGTTGATGTCATCCAAAAATGGACGTAAATTTTCAAGCGCCTTATCACTTGGTACGGTGAGTGAAACATAAGTTTTTTCAGGTTTCTGAGGGTTTCCTTCCAGCATGCAAAAACTTGCTGACCAAAAAGCTTCAAAGTCCTGACCAGGTTTTGGCGTCACATGAACAAGACCGTCCAAATAGCCTAAACCTTCGGTATGTGCATTAAAGTAAGCAACAGAAGAATTGTTGTTTGATGATTGACTCATGATTTTCTCCAAGGATTTTAAAAAATAAAAAACCCGTGGAGATAAACTGATCCCGTCGGGAGTAGTTTTCCCGACGGGTAATGAGGGTGAAGCGTTCGCTCCAAAAATGAATGTAAACACCGTCTTACGACGCGATCCAGTTGCAGTGTTTTCGCGGATCTTATTAAAGGCTCAACGAAAGCCGTTGACGCTTTTACAGTAGAAATAGTAGTCAACCCGATCACATATCGCAAGCACAATTCGTGCGATCGCTAAAAATCGAAGGATTACAATAAACAGATATTATTAATAGCGTAGAGGATAAAAAAATCCCCGAGTTAATACTCAGGGATTTTTTGGTTAGCTTAAAACATTAAGCTGCTGCACTTGCATCGATATCGGGTAATTCTGTTTGTGCGTAGAAGGCTTCGACATTAGCAGTCACCATCGTCATCAACTCCACATGATAATCCAGTTCGATTTTAGCGCGGCGCGTTGCAAGTGTTTCCTTATCGGTAACTCCAGCATCGAGCAGCTTTTGTTTGTCTGCCTCTATCCGTGGGGATAGTTGGTCCTTAGGGCTAACAGACCTCACCTCATTTCCGCTTTGGCGCAAACTTGCACCATGATCAGCATAGGCACGGGTAGCACCTGGGCGCTGACCATAGGTGGCAAACATGTTTAATTCTGTGTAAACACCGAACTCAGCATTGACGAGTTTACGAACCAGCATTTGCGCGGCTTCTTGAGAAAGATTGACGGAAACATAATAACGCTCTTCGCCATCTTTCAAACCCACGTTAAGGTACGGTGTAGGACGTCCATCAACATCGCGCTCAATGATACGAGCACTGTTTAATGTACCCGTTACATTGACAGAAGTGACACCTTTCTGGCGCAAGTAATCCAGCGCTCTTGCAGACGCCGAATCACCTTTACTCCCCTTGAAACCTTTT
>CAUOQW010000180.1:0-5661 GCA_963506825.1 uncultured Cellvibrio sp. | reverse complement strand
TCGGCTGGTTGGTTAACAGCGGGAATCATTGCTGCTGATCATATCGTCAATAAAGAGACGGGTATTGAGGTGATCTTGATTGAGTCACCGGATATCGCCAGCATAGGTGTTGGCGAAGGCACTTGGCCTTCGATGCGCACGACCTTAAAAAATATAGGAATTTCTGAAACTCAATTTATGCGCGAATGCGATGCGAGTTTTAAACAGGGTTCAAAATTTATAAACTGGATTAAGGGTAACAACGAATTTTATTATCATCCATTTACCTTGCCGGAAAAATATTCAGACATAAATCTTGCGGAACATTGGCTGTCGTTGAAAAACGAAATCAGTTTTTCCGATGCAGTCTGCCCGCAAAGTTTTCTCGCTGATCGTTATTTGGCACCCAAGCAAATGGCTACACCTGAATACGCCGGTGTGATGAATTATGGCTATCATCTGGATGCAGGTAAGTTTGCGATCATGCTGAAAAAGCATTGTATTGATGTACTCGGTGTTACCTATATCTCCGATAATGTTATTCAGGTTAACTCAACCGAGTCCGGTGATATTGCATCATTGAGCACGCAGGCTAATGGCGAAATTAGTGGTGATCTATTTATTGATTGCACTGGCTTTGCCGCTTTGTTACTGGGCAAGCATTACCAAATTCCCTTTAAAGATGAGCGTGGCGTGCTCTTTAATGATAGTGCCTTGGCGGTTCAAGTTCCCTATGCCAATCCTGAAGATGATATAGCATCCTGCACTCACTCGACCGCAACTGAGTCGGGCTGGATTTGGGATATAGGCCTACCAACGCGGCGTGGTGTGGGGCATGTATTTTCCAGTGTTTACACTACGGATGAGCAAGCCGAACAACGCTTACGTCAATATCTTGAGCCAACTTTGGGTAAAGCCGCTGCCGATAAGGTGTCACCGCGCAAACTGACATTTAATCCGGGTTATCGTGAAAAGTTCTGGCACAACAATTGTGTGGCAGTAGGGATTGCAGCAGGTTTTATCGAACCGCTTGAGGCAACAGCCTTGGTGCTAATCGAATTGTCAGCACAAATGATCAGCCAACAACTTCCCGCCAATCGAGAAGTGATGGATATTACCGCCGCGCGTTTCAACGATAAGTTGGGGCACCACTGGAAAAAAATTATTGAATTTTTAAAGTTGCATTATGTATTAACCCAGCGAACGGATTCAGCCTACTGGCGAGATCATTGCAACCCTGACACTATGCCGGAAAGTTTAAAAGAGCTATTGACGCTCTGGAAATATCAACCTCCGTGGGTGTACGACAGTCTACGAGTGGAGGAGATGTTCTCCTCGGCGAGCTTTCAATATGTGTTATTCGGTATGGATGCCCCAAACCACTACGGTGAACCTAAGCGTAGAAATAACAAGAAAAATGTTGAGATGGCGCGGGAGCTATTTGGCGAGAACGCGAAGCGGACGCAACAGTTAGTGACCCGCTTGCCGAGCAATAGAGATTTACTCAAGCGTTTGCAGGAATATAGTTTCCCCAAAATCTAATCGCTTCTTAATATGTTCCAAGCTATATGTTCTAGGTCATTTGCCTTCATGGTTTTGATTGAGCTGTAAAATTTACATTTGATGTCGCGCCATGGGGACTTGCGCTAAACAACCCATTTTTCCTACCCATCACAAACAAGCGAATACCATTTTTAATACAGCTTAGTTTGTTGCTTCAATATCCTTTCGAAATTGCCATAGTTATTTTTGATGCTGCCACTAGAGAATTATTAACTGCGTGAACTTACACTCGCGCGCTTAATGCTTAACACGTGGGCTTTTGTAAAAACTCTACTACGGCAAATGTAAAAAATAATTAGGATAAAGAAAAAATGGTGACGAATAATAAAATACAGCGAGTTGTTATTGCGGGTGGTGGCACAGCGGGTTGGATGGCAGCCGCTGCTATTTCAAAAGTCTTAGGCGAAGCGCTTGATATAACTCTCATTGAGTCAGATGAAATTGGCACGATTGGCGTGGGCGAAGCCACTATTCCTACCATGCTTATCTTCCATCATCTATTAGGTATTGATGAAAAAGAGTTTATGAGGGCATCTAATGGGAGTGTCAAACTCGGTATAAGCTTTGAAAACTGGCTGGATCGTGGCGAGAAATATATTCACTCCTTTGGTAAAACGGGCAAAGAGTATTGGGCAGCGGACTTCCACCATTTCTGGCTAAGATCGAAAGCGCTGGGTAATACGGTTCCTTTTGGCGATTATTGTCTGGAGCTGGAAGCTTCTAAACAAGGTAAATTTGCTGTTTCTCAAGATCCGTGGGTTAACTACGCTTACCATATGGATGCAACTGCGTACGGCAAGTTCTTACGCAAATTTAGCGAGAAACTTGGCGTTAAACGTATAGAAGGCATGATTCAAAAAGTGAATCTGCACATAGAGACAGGTGATATTGAGTCTCTCCAGCTCAAGTCTGGACAAGTCATAGAAGGCGATTTGTTTATTGACTGTACGGGGTTCCGTGCCTTGTTATCCGAGCAAGCCTTACATACAGGTTTTGAAGATTGGGCCAATTGGTTACCTTGTGATAGCGCTATGGCCACCCAAGAAACCTCGGTAGCACCACCGATTCCATTAACACGCGCTATAGCGCACGATTATGGTTGGCAATGGAAAATTCCGCTGCAAAATCGTGTGGGCACAGGCCTGGTTTATTGCGGCCGTTATCTGTCGGATGAAGATGCCAAAAAAACCTTGCTGGCAAATTTGGAAGGCGAAGCGCTGTTTGATCCAAAACCCATAAAATTTAAAACCGGTCGTCGTCTTAAGCAATGGAATAGGAACTGTATTGCCATAGGTTTATCAGCCAGTTTTATTGAGCCACTGGAATCTACTACTATTTTCCTTATTAGTTCTAATCTACTTCGCTTGGTGAAGCTATTCCCAACAGATGGCAATTATGAACATCTCAGAAAAGAGTTTAATAGCCAAGCAAAAGAGGAAATTGAGTTAGTCAGAGATTTTGTGGTATTGCATTTCCATGCTACGCGCCGCACCGATACCGCATTCTGGCGTCATTGCCAAACTATGCCTATTCCTGAATCTCTTAGTAATAGAATTAATTTATTTCGTGAGACCGGGCGCATCTTTATTCAGCCGGGAGAATTGTTCCGAGTAGATTCTTGGACTCAGGTAATGATGGGTCAAGGAATTGTTCCAAAACAATACCACCCTATTGCTGATTTGTTTGACGATGCAGAACTGTTTAAATTTCTAGAAGCATTCAGAGGAAAAATTGAGCGTGATGTCCAAAAGTTGCCAATGTTAGGCGATTTTCTTAAAGAGCATTGTCCAACAGAGATATAAACCTCGGTTTAATACACCTGCATTTCAAACTCCACTAACCCATTGGTGATTTTATCTTTGGGTTAGTCTTCACTGCTTAATTCGCTCTCCAATCTCTGCCGCACACGTAACTGTCAGATGAATGCATAGTCTTTGTTATTAAATTGCAGTCTGAGTGCGGTAACCAGCGCGTTTTATATTGAGTTCTACGTAAATTATTTTAAATAAACTCGTTCCCTTTATTTTATTTAAAAGTGAACTGCCCCACCTTGCGAGTTTTTTGAAAGTGGGACGACACATCTGCTGAGTTTCACCATCATAAACCTCATCGTAAAAACCCCTTTTTTACTTAAATGTTTATTTTTAACCGCTGTTATAACCGAATAACTGCAGCGATTAAAAAACCGAACCTAAATACGGGTCAGGCCGTATTTGGGCGTTAGCAAGTGTGATTAGGTGTGTTACCGCATCTAGCCAACCCCTTTCCATTCTTGTTAGCTCTCCTTGTTAGCCCCCAATTTTGGGGGCTTTTTTTGCAAGCAACCTATTACTGACTTTCGTGTGGTGAAACACTATGACGCATTCTATAAAACGCTATTTGCCATTTTTGGCGAGTCTTACCGCCTGTGCTTTGATCTTGCCTGGTTGTGAAAACCCAGCGCCAAAAACCAAGGCGGCAGAAATACCCAAAACACAAAATGCGCAAGCGGTGAACCGCAATCCTGCACTCTGGCCTAAACCGGTCAGTAAAGTGGTAAAAGATCCAGCGATAGAAAAAAAGATTGATGTGCTTATCGCAAAAATGACCTTGGAACAAAAAGTCGGTCAAACCATTCAGCCTGAAATTCGCAGTATTAGTCTCGCGGATATTAAAAAATATCACATAGGTTCAATTTTGAATGGCGGCGGTGCCTTCCCTAATAACAACAAATTATCCAAAGCTGAAGATTGGGTTGCCTTGGCGGATAGTTTTTACAAAGCCTCTATGGATCCTGCTGCAAATGGTGTTGCCATTCCTATTATGTGGGGCACAGATGCAGTACACGGGCACAACAACGTCATAGGCGCAACTCTCTACCCACATAACATTGCTTTGGGTGCAGCGCGTAACCCTGAATTAATGAAAAAAATTGGCGCAGCTACTGCGCGTGAAATTGCAGTAACGGGCATTGGTTGGAGTTTTGCGCCCACAGTTGCTGTGGTCCGCGATGATCGCTGGGGTCGCACCTATGAATCCTATTCTGAAAACCCCGAACTTGTAAAATCCTATGCAGGCAAAATGGTGGAAGGCCTTCAAGGCGATGCAAATACCGCTGAATTTTTATCGGCACAGCATGTTATAGGTACCGCTAAACATTTCTTGGGTGATGGCGGCACAAAAGGCGGCATTGATCGCGGCAATACCGATGTAAGTGAAGAAGAGCTCGTTAAGATTCACGCACAAGGTTACATCACGGCAATTGAAGCCGGTGTGCAAACAGTAATGGCATCATTCAATAGCTGGCAGGGCGAGAGAATGCACGGCCACCAATATTTATTAACCGACATTCTTAAAAACCATATGGGTTTTGATGGCTTGGTGGTTGGCGATTGGAATGGCCATGAATTTGTATCCGGCTGCACTAAAAATAATTGTGCACAAGCATTTAATGCGGGTGTGGATATTTTTATGGTGCCAGACGATTGGAAATTACTTTACGAAAATACGCTAGCACAAGCTAAAAGCGGTGTGATTTCACAAGCGCGTTTGGATGATGCCGTGCGCAGAATTTTGCGCGTAAAAATGCGTGCCGGATTATTTACTATAGGCGCGCCATCCACACATGCACTCTCTGGAAAAAATGAAATTCTCGGCAATGCCGAACACCGCGCAATTGCTCGCCAAGCGGTACGTGAATCCTTGGTGCTGTTGAAAAACAAAAATCAATTATTGCCTATTAAAGCGGGCAGTAAAATTTTGATAACGGGCGATGGTGCAGACAATATTGGCAAACAAGCCGGCGGCTGGAGCATTTCGTGGCAGGGCACGGGTAATGTGAATAGCGATTTCCCCGGTGCAACCTCAATTTATAAAGGAATTGCCGATGCTGCAAAAGCTAATGGCAGCAAAGTAACATTGAGTGCAACTGGCGATTATCAACAAAAGCCAGATGTGGCTGTAGTAGTCTTTGGTGAAAATCCCTATGCGGAAATGCAAGGCGATATCAACAAATTAGATTACGCACCCGATACAGAATTAAAACTGCTGCAAAAATTTAAAGCGCAAGGTATTCCCGTTGTCTCACTCTTTATTACTGGCCGCCCATTGTGGGTAAACCCGGAATTAAATGTGTCTGAC
>CAUOQW010000179.1:0-5666 GCA_963506825.1 uncultured Cellvibrio sp. | reverse complement strand
GGCGAGGCAATAGCTCTTTATAGCGAGCAAGTTGCTTTTTTTCCAAAGCGGTTTGCGCCGCTAAATAATAGCTGCGTTCGGCTTTGCGTGCATTTGATGTGGATACTTCAGCTGTGGCTACAGCAACCGCTTTTTTGGTTTTAGCTGCTTTGGATTTTGCTTTGGCGTCGGGCGCGGCTTGCGCTAACGTACAAGCCGCGAAACTCAGTAAAACACTAATACTAAACAGGCGAAACGAACATCGGACGTGCATTGCTAAACCTCAAAAAAATGTCGGCGATATTTTTCTATTAGCTCTGCTAATCATGGGATACACAGTCTTGCAAATAGATGAACAAGTGCGGCCATTCTAGTACGCAGTGCGTGTGAACAAAAGGTTTGGCCATAGCCCAATCGCTCGGAATCAGGGGGCCTATCATGTATTTGTTTGGTCGGCTTCGCTGTTCGCACACCCACATTATTGATTTCGATGGAGTGTGGACGCACTAAGCCATTTCAGGTCTGATGGATTTGGCGGGCACTTATAGGTCGGCCAGCAAGTTTAAACGTGAGGCTGCATTTCTATTCTTTTCGTGGCGTTAGCGCATTGGAGTCGCGATGCTTAGAGGGGCAGACAAGCAGTCGTGAAGCTAGTGTGGAAAAATACTTAAGGAACTAGCAATCTGTCACTGCCGCACGTTGCCAGTCTAGGATAAGTAGATGTTAACCACTTTTAGTTTAAGTGTTTTAGATGCTTGGATATAAAAACTGCACCTTATTCAGTTGGACGGGGTGTCTAACTTTTGAGGTGCAGTTCAGTTTTAACCTTTAAATTAGTAAATGTAGACAGCACCAGCGCCAGCAGCAGAGTTATCTGCTTTGTCACCATTAATCCCAGCTGCTTTACTTGCTTCCCTATAAGCCCCTACTGCCAAGCTTTCACCGCTATCATCTAAGTCAAGCGAACGCCCAAATCTATCCAACGAATTGCTATTAGGCGCTTTTACATAGCTCTTTTGTGTCCAGGTTGTACCTGCACGAATGAACACATAGGCGGCCCCTGAGTTAGCGGATGATGTATCGAGCTGATCACCATTAATTCCTGTCGCCAAGCTTGATTCAATCCACGAGCCTGCTGCGAAGATGTTACCGTTTGCCGATAGGGCAACGGAGCTACCAAATTGATAGAATGGTTTGATGATATTTGGTTTGATATAGGCTTGCTGAGCCCATGTGCTGCCGGATTTGATGTAGATATAGGCAGCGCCAGATCCCACATAGGATTCGTCTTTCGGGTCATATACCGTTGTGCCATTAATACCGCCAACTTTTGTCCAATCACCCGGGGAGCCAACTGCAAGCGTGGCCCCATCGGCAGAAAGGGCTAGGCTAGCTCCAAAACTTTGGTTTAGCTGAATGAAAGAAGGTTTCAATTTGATGTGCTCAGCCCATTTGTTATCAGTGCGTGTAAACAGATAAACACCACCGTTATTTAAGAGATACTCGGTGCCGTCTACAATGACAGTGTCATTATTGGCATTAGCGGTTTTGCTGTCTTCACCTGGAGCACCAACCGCCATTAAGTTTCCGTCCTGCGAGAGACTAATACTTATGCCAAAATAGTCATCTTGACCTGCATCTGACGCTTTGACATAAGCGTCTTCTACCCATCCGCTATCTTTCAGGCGATAAATATAAACCGCTCCAGAGTTTGCACCACCGGGTGTGCTGGAGCCACTAGAAGTACTACTCGTACTTGATGATGAGGATGAAGATGTGCTGCTTGAGGATAAGCTTGAGGTACTGCTAAAGCTAGCAGATGAGAAATTAATGCAACCCGTTGAGCTTGAGCTAGCGCTACTATTTGAAGGGTTAGTAATTACTCCAGCGGTATTCAAGGCGTCAACTGAAGTGCCTACCGCAAGCGTAGTGCCGTCACCTGATAAGGCTAAACTGTATCCGAACGCAAGGTCAGTCATGCCTAAAAAGTATGCAAACCGCGGTTTGATATAGGCAGTTTGGTTCCATTGGGTGTTGGTGCGCTTGAAGATATAAACGGCACCTATGTCAGTAGAGGCTGTACGTGTCACGTAGCCTTGAGAGATAGATGAATTAGAAACACTAGATGAGTAATTAATGTTGTGTGGGTCACAGTTCACGCCAACTGAAATACTGTCCTCATTGATTGCACTTACTGCTAAGGTATTACCATCGGAACTTAAGGCAACTTGATAACCAAAACGGGCGTTGGGGAGTGGAATTGGTGCAGAAACGCCATCTCCTGGTTGTTCAGTATTAGATGCTTTTAGATAAGCCTCTTGCTGCCAGTTGCCATTTACTTTCGCAAATACATAAACAGCCCCAGAGGTGGGGCTGGTATTGCTGGTTTGGTCGCCATTAACACCTTTAGCATTACTGGCTTCTCCCGGTGCGCCTACTGCCATGGTCTTACCATCACCCGAAATCGCCATGCTCCAGCCAAACCAATCATTGGTTTCGGTATTTGAGGCTTTCATATAGGTGATGGCGGTGTTCATGGCGCTATCGGCCACAACCACAGTTGAGTCTTGGCAGCCGTTGGCATTACAGGCTTGTACCTTATAACGGCTATTAACCCAATCGGTTAGGTGAACGCTAACCGGATCACTTACGCTGGTGCCAGTGAAGTCAGAACCAACTTGCACGTAGGTACTATTGCTGTCAGCTTTTTTCATTAACTTATAGAAAGTAGCGTCTGGGGCTGCGGTCCAATCAAATTTCAGAGTTTTGGTACCGCTGGCTGAGACTTTTACGTCTGGCCAAGTCCCACTTAGTGGAGGGGTAACAGGTGTAGAACTAAATGTATGTGAGCTGGTAGAGCTGCTGGATGAGCTACTGCTCGTACTTTTATTACTATCACCACCGCAGGCCGTAAGCAACAAGCTTGAACCTAAGACAGCTAACAAAAGGGTGCTATTTTTCAGCAAACGCGGGATTCTAACGATATTCATTCAGCCATTTTCCTGATGTTTCAATATAGCCGGCGATTCTGTGTGGCGCGGCGCTCGGTGTCAATCTAAACCCTTCAATATATTCAAGGCTTGCACAATTAAGCCTTTGAGTTCGGGTACTTAGGACTGCTTTAGGACAGTCGCGCGCGCCAGAGGTTCATTCTGGCTGCTACACTCCTTTATAGTGTTTTTTAAAACCTAAAACTGTAACTAAATTGTTAGTGAGTGTAATGATCCTGCATGCGTCAGATTGACTTAATAAAACTCTACAGCCAAATGCGATGTTTGGTGATAGATGATATGCCCGATGTGCGCGTAGCCATTATGGGGATGTTACGGGTATTTGGTGTTCAGAATATTGATGTAGTCGCAAACGGTGAACAGGCAATGGAGGCCTGTTTTAACAATCATTACCACATGGTTCTTTGTGATTACAATTTAGGACCCGGTCGCGATGGGCAACAAGTATTGGAAGAGTTGCGCTATCGCAACCGGCTTAACAACACCAGCATTTTTGTAATGATTACCGCAGAGTCTTCCCGCGAGATGGTTTTAGGTGCGTTGGAATATCAGCCAGACGATTATGTCACCAAGCCGATTACGCAAGCACTCTTGCGCCAACGTTTGGATAGAGTTTTGTTACGCCACAGAGAGCTCTACAGTATTAAGCAGGCGATGGATGAAAAAGATTATGCCGCTGCGGAGCAGCGCTGTGCAGAACGCTTGGATGCCAATACCACTTATCGCGGGGCATGCTTACAAATTCAAGCAGAAATGAATTTGCGGTTATTTAATTTTAAACGCGCAGAGGACATTTATACCGGCGTTCTGGACGAGCGCCCAGTGTTATGGGCCAAGCTGGGTTTGGGCAAAACGCAGGTCGCTAAAAAAGAATATGATAAGGCAGAAGTTAGTCTGAAAGAAGTCATTCGCGACGACAAACGTGTTGTAGAGGCTCACGACCTTTTAGCAGATGCCTATATAGGAAAGGGCGATACTATTTTGGCGCAGGAGGCTATGCAGGCAGCAGCAGAAGTTTCACCAAAATCAGTAATGCGCCAACGACGTTTGGCTGAGTTGGCTAAATTAAATCAAGATACTCAGGCCTGTTTGGAGGCCAGCCGACGAGTGATAAAAACTGCACGTAATTCTGTATATGAATCGCCGGACGACTATTTTAATTTGGCGCGCGAGCTTACCGAATTAGGTAAAGACGGTGAGGTTAATGCAGATAAATATGCCAAAGAAACCTTTGAGGTTTTGCAGCGCTTGGAGAAGCGACCTTATTTTGATGCCAGTGCTGATGTGCAGAGTAATTCGTTAAAGTCTCGCTCACTTGTTAACAATAAAAAACTGGAAGAAGCTGAGGGCTTTCTCGATAAAGCTAAAAAAATTTACGAAAATAAAAAAGATGAACTTAAGCCTGAGGTAGGTTTAGATTTTGCGCAGGCGCTTATTGCCAAGGGAGATAAATCGGCGGCGGACCAAGTCTTGGGTGAATTAGTTGAAAAGTTTCCAGAACATCAAGCCTTGATTGATAAAGCAGATTCAATGTCGGATACACCGAAAAGTAAAGCTGGCCGTAAAAAAGTAGCGGATATGACTAAGGCGGGTATAGATTTTTACGAGAGTAAAGAATACAGGCAAGCAATTAGCACTTTTAGAGATGCGATAGGGATTTTCCCTACACATACGGGTTTAAATTTGAATCTTATTCAAGCGGTTATTGCAGAAGTCAAAAATAATGGTGATCAGATGGGGTTTGAAAGTATATGCCGCACTTCCTTGGATAGGGTGTCAACAATAGACTCCAGTGATCCGCAATATACTCGTTACACGCATTTATCGAAGGAAGTAGACGAGGTATTTAAATTGGATTTGGAGGGGCTGGATTTAGATTTGTAAATGGCCTGTTTGATCAATTATATGCAGAATGACATTTAGTCGCCTCGCTGTCATTATTGCTGCGCTTTAAAAATGTATAAAAATCAGGTTGAGGTGTATTTGCACCACGAGGATATCTCTATGCATCAATATCTTAAACTTATAAGCCTATCCAGCATTGCGTTCTTCGCTGCTTTAGGTGCGGCAACTGTGTCTGCACAAATTGAAAAACTCACACTTAATAATGGCGTGATTAAGGTGGAGGTCACACCCGAAATAGGTGGTCGCTTGTTATCTTTTGCGTTAAGAGATCAGCCCAGCTTTTTATTGCTGGCAGATTTAAATACAAAAAATACTCGCCCACAGGTAACGCCTGAGTCGGATAATATTGGCTATTTAGGGCATGAAATGTGGGTTGGGCCGCAGAGCCAATGGTGGTCGCAACAGAAAGTTAATTCCAAGCGCGCAGCTGAAAAAGCAGTGTGGCCACCAGATCCCTATTTGATTCTGGCGAAGAATACCGTGCTCGAAAACAGTCCTGAAAGGATTGTGCTCAAAAGCCCTGAAAGCCCAGTCAGTGGTGTGCAAATGGTGAAAGCTTATGCACTAGTGCCTGAGCGAAAAAACAGTCTTAAGCTACAAGTGCGTGCAACTAATATTCGCAAAGAAAATGTTGCGTGGGATATTTGGTTTAACACACGTGTGCCATCTAACTCCCTGGTTTATATACCGGTTGCTAATGCTGCCGATGTGCAACAAAAAAATATGGAAGATGCGGTTAATGCAGCTTTGGTTTACACATTAAGCGATGGT
>CAUOQW010000178.1:0-5721 GCA_963506825.1 uncultured Cellvibrio sp. | reverse complement strand
TTCCAGCATTTGCCTGTGCAAAACTTTCACTCGCCATTGATGCCATGCTTGCAAGCCCGGCAATTTGCAAAAAGCTTCTTCTATCGAGTGGATTCATTTGCGGTCACCTGTAGAACTGGAAGATTGTTGTTTCGCCAATAATTTTGTTTCAGCAGATTGCCAATTAATAACATGATAAACAGCGGGAACTGTGCCCACATTTTGCAGGGCATGAAGTGAATTGGTGGAATTAAAAATAACAGAACCTGGCCCCAACCTTTTCCATTCCCCGTTAGACAGAACCTCTACAGTTCCCTCACGGATAATGACCAACTCTTCATTCACATGGCGATGAGGCGCGTGCGAATTTTGTCCCGGCAAAAGAGTAGTGACATGTAATTCCAATTCATCAAGCGTGGCCGTTGGACCTTTGATCACCTGACGATATTCACCCACATCAGTTTTTTTAACATCCATTTTGTTCCAGTCATAAACAGAGGCTGAAATAAATGGCACGGCTGAACTTGCAAATGAATAGCTTATGCAGGTAACGCAAATAGAAACAAAGGCAACGCTTATATCGCGGCGAGTAATCATGGAAGTGGCTCCACAAAGTGAAAACAGAAGTGAAATAACTTTTATCTTGTTAGTTACTTAAACGAATGAGCTGGGAATGGGCAATTATTGATGTTTGCTCTAGCCAGGTCCCAGCTCGAATGCTGGTCGATAATAAACCCTCAACAGCAACTTGTATACAAGATTGATTGCAGACCACCATGCTTATTAAGGCCTTCTTCTATAACTAATAAATCTAATTTAAACGACAAAATTCGTTCAACAAATAATCAACATTGCCGCTATTAGCTGTAATAACCTTATTGGATAAAAGTAAAACAGGAGCAATGCAATGATTATCGCCAACGCGCAAATTGCCATGAACGCCAGCCATGGCTACCGCGAGGAACATACGGTCAGCGAAAAGCTGGATTTCTGGTTAGCTGAGCAACCGCTTTCAACCACATCCGAAGAGACACCCACTAAACGTTGGGATGAACAAGTCACCATTTCTGCACGCGGCTTCTCCCTGCTCGAACTCCAGCACAACCGCTACAAAGTAGATTTAAATAGCCAACTCGACGCCCGCTCGCGCGTCAACCTTATGATCTTGCAGCGCCTGTACGAGGCCATTACCGGCCAACCCATGAACATGGTCGAACCACTCGAACTGAAAGGCGACGGCACACCCACAAAACTTGACGTAGATGCCGCACCCGCAAGCAGCGAACAATCGCCCGGCTACGGCATGATTTATCGCCACACAGAGACTTACAAAGAACAGGAAAAACTGGAATTCAATGCCAAAGGTGTAATCCACACCCAAGATGGCCGCGCGATTACTTTTTCCTCTTCACTCACCATGAGCCGCAGCTATGTTGAAGAATCCAGCCTGACCATACGCGCGGGTAACGCGCGCAAAATTGATCCAATCGTCATCAACTTTGATGGCGAAGGCGTAAAGCTCAGCCAAACAAAATTCAAATTTGATTTGGACAACGACGGCAGCGCGGAACAAATTGCGAGCCTGCGCCCCGGTAATGGTTTTTTAGCGCTGGATAGAAATGGCGATGGAGTCATCAACAACGGCAGCGAACTTTTTGGCCCCAGCAGTGGCAGAGGTTTTTCAGAACTCGCGCAATTTGACGAAGACGGCAATCACTTTATCGACGAAGGCGATAGCATTTATCACAAGCTGCGCATTTGGAGTTTTAATGAAGACGGCTCAAGCCAATTAGTCGCACTCGGCGATAAACAAATCGGCGCAATTTTTTTAGGCCATTTGACCACGCCGTTTCAACTGAAAGACGAACACAATAATTCCCTTGGCGAAATAGCCAATACCGGAATGTATATTAAAGAAAATGGGCAGACGGGTGTGGTACAGGAAATTAATTTGACGGTGTAACGTGATTTGAAAATCGTCGCGGTTAAACAATTAATCGCGAGCTTGTGGCGAAAAAAGTAAGAATTAGTTTTATTTATACCGGCGCTCAGCCAATAATAGGCTCTCTATAAAACGATTTATTAAGGATACCTAATGAGCGCCGATTACCAAGCTGTTAATACGTTTATTTTCGATATGGACGGGACATTGCTTAACGGCCAGCACGAACTTTCTGAACTGACCCTTCGTGCTCTTAATGATTTGCGTGCGCGAAATGCCAATTTGATAATCGCCACAGGTAGACACATCAACGACATTCGCTGTTATATAGAGCAACTCGGCGGGGGAATCGCGACTATTACGTGTAACGGTGCCAATATTCACGATGCGAATGGCGAACTTGTTGCTACTCAGGAACTTCCGCTAGCGGCGAATGAAGCGTTAATTCCATTGGGCAATCAATTTAACGTTCACACCAATCTTTATACCCACAGCGAATGGCTGGTCAGCGCACCTTGCGAAGCAATCCTTAAAGCCCATACACAATCCCAATTCTTTTATCGCGAAACCAGCCAATCAGAAATGCTAGCCGCGCGTGCGTTAAAAATTTTGTATTTCGGTGAAAACCGCGAGCTATTGGCGTTAAGAAAAGAAATAAGTGAAGACCTTTGCACAGCATTGAACGTGACCTTCTCTGACGAAAACTACATGGAGATTATGCAAAAAAATATTTCCAAAGGCGATGCGCTAACAGTGTTGCTCGAAAAATTAGGATTGCCTTTAAACCAAACCATGGCATTTGGTGACAGCATGAATGATGTGGAGCTATTCAGAACTGTAGCCCATCCAATTCTTATGGCAAATTCAGGCCGTAATTTAAACGCACTTTTTCCGCAGGCGCAACGCGCTAAGGCGAATTATGAGGATGGTGTAGCGCGGTTTTTATATGAGCACATTTTGTAAGAAAGAAGTGATCAGCGAAATTCACGCGCAGGAAATTAAAATTGCCATAGACGACTTCAGCACCGGCTATTCCAGCCTCTCGTATTTGCAAATGCTCGATATGGATTTATTAAAAATTGATATATCTTTTATCAACACCATTGGCACCCAAGCAGTGACAGTCCAGGTTGTGGACCACATTATAAAATGAGCAAAGATTTAAAATTCGAAATGGTCGCCGAAGGCGTAGAAACCGAAACCCAAGCGGAATTTCTTAGAAACCACGGCGCGGAATATGCGCAGGCAGGGTTATTCGACAAAGCCATGCCGTTACCAGATTTGATTCAGGAGTTGGAGGGCTAGGGTTTTAATTCCGCGGTTTTGGTAAGAGTTTTTGCGAAGTTTAAGCCTTTTAAATAGAGAATCGTCATCCTCGCGAAAGCGGGGATTCAGCTTTTAACTCCTGCCGCTACTCGAGAGCAAAGAGGAAAATATATTTTGTTCGGAGCCTGAACTTAGTGCCCATCAAAACTCCGATAGCCCATAAACAAAAAAGCCACCTGACAATGCTAGGTGGCTTTTTTAAACGGTTTTTCAGTGGATCTTTATTCCACAGTAACGCTCTTCGCAAGGTTACGCGGTTGATCCACATCCGTACCCTTAATAATCGCTACGTAGTAACTCAACAATTGCAGCGGCAAGGTGTAGAGAATTGGCGCTAACCATGGGTGAATATGCGGCACGTTGATTACGCGGCTCGCGAAATTACATGATTTGCAGCATCAACATAAGAACCCGAAGCATAAACATTCAATTCTCTTCTTGATGCCTCGTAACGTAATTCGTCTACAAAATCTTTAAAAGCTTGACCTTCAGAGTTATTCAACTGCTGTGATGGAATTTGTATTAACAATTCGCATAATTCAGGCTTAAATAAAGTAGCTTCATCTCTCAATCTATCTAATTGCCACAATTTGCTTTGTGCTCTTACCAAAGCTTGTTGAATCCTGCTGGAATCAGGCACAGCATCAAATTGTGCTGCATAAGTGTCCGATAAAAAACCGAACGCGATAGGAACTCCAGAACCTCTGATGGCGATTGAACGATCAAAAAAGCCTACGAAATCAGATCGTTGTCTTGCCACAACCTCATATATATTTTTTCGCCAAGATTCGGGGGCAGAAAGCTCAGGTTTTTTGTGAGATGCAACCTTAGTGATTTCGCTTGAAAAACTAAAGGATGAACAGTACATCGCCGCTCTTAATAAACCTTCTTCAATATTTTCAGCTAATGATGAATTGAGCTTCCCTAGATAGAAACCTTCCAGAGGGGGTTCCCAATCCGTAGATAGAGGCTTATTGCTATAAAAATTTTCGGCCGATTTAATACATACATTTAAAGCATCAACGATGCCTGCACCAAATTGATCGCCATACATTTTTTTTAATTTTTCTGCGTGTATAAGTTTGGCTGCAATTAAGGCTTGATCACCGCCCTTTACAACAGTCCCTAAAGTGATGCGCTCACCTGAAAGAGGGATAGGCTCAACCTGAAGGCTTCGCCAACTAAACTCGTACTCTGGCAATTTAGGAAAATTAATTTTCATGGTTGTGATTCTTTAGGTTTTTTTGGAGATCAGAAAGTAAAAGCTCTGCCTGCTTTATACCGAGATCTTGTGTCAATATATTTCGCATTTCAGGAATGCGTGCTTTTAAAAAGTTAATCTGCTTTACAAAATACTTTTCTAAACTTTTAAACTCTTTAGCACGAACACCTCTATATATCTCATCCCAATCAATTTTTTCGTAGCGTTTAACAACTTCCAACGCTTCGTTACGGATTCGATGCAATGCTAATTCTGCTTTATCTTTAGCCAACAACGACAGTAATTGGCTGCTAACAGCTGTACCTGCACTTACGTGTCCAGGAAAAGCCTCATCATGGTCAAATAGCCAAAATACGTTGCCCTGCTCAAAAGCCATGTTATTAGGCAAACGATCACCATTTGCAATCCACTCGTCAAATACGGCGCTCTTTAGCAACTCAGGCCACTTAAGTAGCTCTGTTTCAAAACTGGGTAAATCCGCAAGCCGAAATAAACGGGTAAAGTCGTACAACGCACCAAAGGCCAAACTCTCCACATTTCCTGACTGACTGTGAAATCGGGTATTTACCAAACTAACGTAATAACCCTGACGAACCGGAAGATGCAACTTTCTTGCTAATACAGAGCTAATGGCTTCTCTAGCAATTCCCTCCAAACTGAGCAACTTTACAAACGCGAGTTTTACCCCTTGATCTGTATGAATATCGCCTAACAAAGTAACGCCCTTTCCCTTACCTACAGATATCTCTTCAAGATTCGGGTAAGCCGTAGCGATCTCTATGTGGGGATTATTTAAAGACATACAGTTCCTGTAATTATTACCGTCCTAACCACCCAAAATGGGGTCTATGAGTGTAAAACCTCAGTTCACAGAGTCAACGCACAACCCTGTGTTAATCCTGTGGATAATTTGTGAAAAGAAAAAAGTCTTTACAGCTAAGCAGAGTGTTATGTCTCACCCAAGTTCACGGTTAACCCCATTAACACAGGCGATCATGTCAGATGTAGAGGTTACTCTTTGATTTTATTAGAATTATTTGTATATCAAAAAATCACGTGAGCACATTTTGATCAAATATGCTCACGATGGATTGCCATTGGTTTAAAAGGAGGCAAGAGTAGCGTTATTGCTACTCAACAGTAACACTCTTCGCAAGATTACGCGGTTGATCCACATCCGTACCCTTAATAATCGCTACGTAGTAACTCAACAATTGCAGCGGCAAGGTGTAGAGAATTGGCGCTAACCATG
>CAUOQW010000177.1:0-5728 GCA_963506825.1 uncultured Cellvibrio sp. | reverse complement strand
TTGCGCGAGTATCGTGAACTTGCTGCAGAGGAAAGCTATGAGCCAATAATAAGCGATTTGCTGTCGCGTCAGGATTTCTTCCCCTATATGCAAAAAAATGCGCGCGCACAGTTCGGGCGTTTTTTCTATGATGAATGGGAGCTTGAGCGCTCTCGCATTAATGCCAAGGTTCAGTCCCTCAGTTATTTTGCTCATGGCCTACGCGCTAATCAGCTCCGCATACCTGCATTTATAACTCACCAATTTTTGCACGGCGACACAATGCATTTGCTGGGCAATATGTTCTTTTTAATTGTTTGTGGTTTTGCAGTTGAAGCCGCTATCGGTCATTGGCGGTTCCTGTTGTTCTATTTGATTTCCGGTGTTGTTGCCGGGTTTTCACAGGTCGCGTTTAATTGGGAAAGTTCATCGCCTTTGGTGGGTGCATCCGGCGCTATATCGGGTGTTATGGCTATGTACTTAGCTATTTTTCGGTTAAAGAAAATTGAGTTTTTTTATTGGTTCTTCTTTTTTGTCGGCTATTTGCGCGCACCGGCGTTGCTTATTCTTCCATTTTATGTGGGCAAGGAAATATACAGTTACCTGAATGATACCGAATCTAATGTAGCTTTTATGGCTCACGCTGGCGGGTTTGTAGCGGGTGCGGTTTTGATTGGTGTGGCTATCTTGTTCAATCGCTCAATGCTTAATACCACCTATATTGAAACGGATAATACGATTGATCCGCAGCAGCAAAAGTTGGCAGAGATTTATGACGCTATTGGAAAATTTCGTTTTGAGCGCGCCTTGGCGAACGTGGATGAGTTAATCAAAGCCCAAGGGCTTAGTTTTGAACTGGCGGTCATTCGTTACAATTTGTTAAAAATTAATCGTGGTGATGAGTATCTTGCGGCCATCATCAGTTTGTTATCACTCCCAAACCTAATGCCCAATGACGTAAAAAAATTAGATAAAGTATGGCGAGACAACCCTGAGGCTCATGCGCATTTAAATGACCTGAGTGCTATTAAATTGGGTATGCAATTTACCGCTTTGGATAATCTTCAGTCGGCGGAAGAAATTTTTACTCTCTTAACTCGGCGTGCATATGCGAGCCCAGCCATGCCGGTGTTTGCGTCAAAGCTTGCGAAGGCGTTTCAAGCATTACGCGAGCATGAGAAAAAAGCACATTATGAAATGCTTACGCAACAACTTAGTAAACAACACTTACAGGGCGTATGAAATGGATTTTTGCAAATATCATCCTTTAGATGGCGCAACCCATGTTTGTCGCCACTGTAATATTCATCAGTGTGATAAATGTGTTGATAGTAGTAATGCTCATGCCCGCTGTTTTTTATGCGGTAATTCGTTGGAGAGCCTCGGGGCAGCAAACACGGTGGAACCTTTTTGGCGCCGGTTGCCAGAAGCATTTAAGTATCCCTTGAATGCCTCTTCAATGAGTTTAATTGTGGGCACCGCAATTATTTCTGTGCTCGCAACGCTAATGCCTTTTTTACTGATTCTTTCTGTACTCATGTATTTGTTTGCAGCGGGCTCAATTTTAAAGTATAGCTTTAGTTGTTTGGAGCGTACTGCGTTAGGCGAAATGAAAGCGCCCGATGTTATGGACGCCTATCAGGGTGGCATCAAATTATTATTTCAGCTGGTGCTGATAGCCATAATTTTGTCGGCTGTAGTCGGTATTGCGGGATATTATTTAGGGAACGCCATTGGTGGTTTCTTGTTGGTCGTTATTGTAGTTTCTTTTCCCGCTATTTTGATTCGTTTTGCACAAACAGAAAATATGCTTGAGGCTATGAATCCTTTGCATGCATTGGGTTTAATTGCCGCTATTGGCCTGCCTTATGGATTACTCATTGCATTTATTTTAATTATGATGAGTTCAGTGGGCGTACTAAATCAACTGATTGGCGAAATGTTTCCTGCTATTTCGTATTTGTTGCAATCTATTATTTCAAACTATTACACGGTAGTTTTGTTTCATCTTATGGGTTACATGTTATTTCAGTATCAAGGGCAATTGGGTTTTATTGCGGAAGAGGTTGATGAACGCCCCGCAGTTTCTGATGCTGAACAGCTCACTGCAAAAATCGATGTATTTTTGAAAGAAGGCGATTATGAGCAGGTAGTAAAGCTTTACTACCATGCGTTTAAACATTATCCCGCTGAAGCCGCTTTTTATGAAAGGTATTTTGATTTACTTTATGCCTGTAAAAAGACAGCGCTCATGATGGACTACGGCACGGACTACTTACTGTTTCTTATTAAGAAAAAGCGCTTCGATAAAATTACCATTGCTTACAAGCAAATTCTCATGATTGCACCTGAGTTTGTACCTGTGCTGCCAGAGGTTCGCGTACAGCTTGCGGAATTGCTTAAACAACAAGGCGATTTGAAACGTGCCATTAAATTATTAAATGGCATGCATAAACTTTACCCTGACTTTACGGGTTTGGCTGATGCATATCATTTATTGGCAGGTGCTTTGGATGATTTACCGGGGATGCAACCGCAAGCCGAAAAATGTCACCAATGGATTGCGCAATTTAAACGAAGGGAGGCAGAAAAAGTCGCACAAGCTGAACGTGATGCAGAACAATTAGCGTTAACAAGAAAAGCTTCCGATACTTCACCCGCGAATGAACCTAAGGCTAAGAGACCTAATTCTGCATTGAAGTCCTCCGGTATTACCTTGGAGTTGGTGCCGATTGAGTCGAACTCGCAAAACGCTTAAATCTAACTCAATAAATATCCCCTACAAACAAAAAACGATGCATCGCTGCATCGCTGCATCGTTTTTTGTTTAACCTTTAGCAAAATTATTTCTCTGAAAGTAATTCTTCCACTGCATTTACAAGCAGAATATAACTTGCCGCTTGGTTAATTACATATTCATTCTCGCCCCAAAAGAATGGCCAGTCTTCATGGTTTTCCGGATAGTCTGGTTTTAACACCAAGATGCCAGGCACTACGCCGCCGGGAATAAACGAAAAGTCTGCGCGATTCATTCCGTAGGCTACTTCTTTAGAGTGCGTACCTACGCTGGAGACTAAGGATAAATTGTGCGCAGGGTGAGTTCCGTAAATAAAATTAAGACCTTTTAAAACAGATTCGCGGCCAATTAAATCTGGGAAGGCTTTGTGAAGGTAGTAATTGTTAGTCGCGTTATCAATAACTGTACCGCTGCCAGCCCAACCGCCTTCGGTAATTACTACACCAAAGGGGTTTTTGCTTTCAGCTTTGGCCAAGTCTTGTTTGTAGCTCTCGGTTAAGGCACGGATCTTTTTGTTGAAATCTGCTGGCATAAACGGCATTGCACGTACTAGCCAGGATGCGTGAGAGAGAAATGTTTTTTTCACGTCTGGCAGCAGTTTTTCAATCGTTCGCGCATATTGTTTATCTTGCGTGGTGATTAATAATTCGCTGGCTGCTTTCAGTTTTTCATCCGCTAATTTTCCACCGGTGGTATTGCCGTAATGGAATAGGTCTGGTTTTGCTTTAGCTTGTTCTTCAGCCCAAGCTTTTTTCGCGGTGGCGATACATTCGTTGGCCAGCTCATCGTTGTAGCCTTTAAGTGCACGACTTGCAGCGGCCAACGCGGCGATAGAACCGTAATTTAATGGCGATGATCTACTGGTAAATGCCCAGCGGTCGTCAAAGGTGCCGCTTTTAAATCCATCGGATTCACCATCTTGTTTTTTCGAGTCGTAAATTAAATTATCGGTTTTGGTAATTGCATCGCCCAAGTGTGTGTATTGCTCAACATGAGCTTCCACTATGCCTGGAATGGCATGGCCTACGGCGCGATATTGCGCAATTAAGGCGAGAGTACCGTGTTCAATTTGTTGCAATAAATCAGGTTTTCCATCGGCAACGTGCAAATCTACAAAACGTTTTTTGTAATCTACTGTGGTGACATCGCGCTTCAGGCCAAACATTTCCCATGCGGTAACCAACGTATTGACTACATCGTAGTGAGTTTGGGTGCGAATATCGAAATCGCCTGCATCGTACCAACCACCAATATCCAAACCAGGAATATGTTCACCAGGTTTGTATTGCGTATCTGTCGTTGGGCCCTGTGCATAAAGATCAACGTGTTCATGGTTTAGGGGCGCTTGCAAAGCATCGTCAAGGTGCGAAGCACCATGCCATACGCGATAGGCTTCATTAATTAACATGTGATCCATTTGAATGGGCAAGTACATATCCAAGGTGGGTTGCCATGCGCCTAAGTAAGCATCTTTAGCAATGCGGAATGGGCCGGCTTTTTGTTCGCCGTATTCAATGGTGTAAAGGCCATCTTCTTTTACATCGCTAAAATCAAATTGGCGATAATCGTAGCGCAAATATTTGCCCCAGTTATTGAGGTTTTTAGTCAGCACTAATTGTTGTGATCCATCTACTGCTAATTTAAATAATTTTGCCGGTGGATTTGCTTTGTCATTTTTATCAAGTTCAATGACAGCGACTTTTTGTTGGTTGGGGTGATAGCCGACTTGAGAGTGGGCGATCATAGGTTTGCGTACCCAATCTTTTAGGGTGTCCGCATTTAATTGCCACTCAATAACTGTCCCGCTTTTACCAGCGGGAATTTTACTGCGCACGACAAACCAACCGTTTTGTGCTTTGCTGCGGCCATCGTAAAGTTCCAAAGGTACATTTAGCGATTCAATGCTCACTCTGCGTTCAGTTTTGTTAGGCGCCAATACCAATCGCTGGCCTTTTGCCAGCATTTGCGGTTCAACTTTTTTGTTAATTTCTTTAGTGCCATTAGGGTAGAGCGGGAAGATACCGGTGGTAGTATCCATTACATAGGCTTGACGGAAATAAGCGGCGGGTAAAAATTCCAAGTTAAAACCTGCGTGGCCTTCTAATGCGGCGGGTAGAGGTTTTGGTAAGTTAACAGCAATGCGAACCCCTGTTTTATTTTTAGTAACCTTAATTGAGAAATCAAAGTTTTCATTGGGGTAACGCATAAAAGCTTCAATGGATTGCTCTGTGCGGTTTACTTTGCGTTCTTTGAATTGTGGAATCATATCCCACTGCTCAGGCGTTGCATTTAAACGAACATCACCATTGGTAGCGGTGCGCTCTCCGTGGTGAATTAATTCAACACCGCTGGTTTTAGAGTCGCTAAACAAACCGTCATACCAATTACTAAACACCAGTACGTTTAATCCCTGTTGCTCAAAATAGTCCTTATCGTTTAAGGCGAGCTCTGTGCTATTGGCAATAGAGGGCTGGGCGTTTAATAGGAGCAGTGAAAAAAGAGTGGCAGGTAAACGCCAAGATGTAGGTCGCTTAAACATAGTTATTCTCCGGTTGCGATTAGAAATTACTTGTAGTCTATTTGATTATAAGTCGGGCGCGACATGAGTTTTACAAAAAATAACGACTAGCACACCAGTTGTTTGCTAATGAATAATTTTTTATGGGTTTGCAGAATGTAGATGAATTACACGATTAATCTATGGCCGAAAATGCAAAATGCCGCAGATGTTGCGGCATTTTTAAACGATGGATGTGAGCAATTAAATTATAGAAAAGAGAGGGTGGAGGCGCTACTTAAACGCAGTCGATTCAACTTTTCCAAGGCGCTCTTTTCTTCTGGCAATTTAGTGAAATTTAAGTCGTCGTCATTGTTGCTGGTTGCCAAGCGCAACTGCTGTTGGTTCTCTTTAAAAGCTAGAATCTTGTGATAGTTCATGACGTTTTTAACATA
>CAUOQW010000176.1:0-5730 GCA_963506825.1 uncultured Cellvibrio sp. | reverse complement strand
CAGGTTTGCCAGAATACACGCTGGGTTTTATTTATTGGCCAGCGGTGATTGCGATGGCGACTGCGAGTTTTTTTACGGCGCCGCTGGGCGCAAAGTTAGCCCATAGCTTACCGATTCCCTTGCTTAAAAAGTGCTTTGCGCTTTTGCTAATCGGTTTGTCATTACAAATGTTATTCACGATATTGGGTCATTAAGTATGTCAATTAAAAAATCCATAGCGGCGGCGCTTAAGCAAAACTTGCTGCCGGGTTTGGTGTTGCAATGCTTTGCCTTGGCGATAGTGCTGATTTATTTTTTTGTTCCTGCATCGCAACCTGTGTATGCGTGGTTTGGTGTTTTAAAACATGAGTATGGATTTTTGTACGCATTTATTGCCACGGCATTTTTTGGCGGATTTATTCCCTTTATTTATTTGTGGGCAACCAAGCGATTAGATGCGTCGCGCAGTGCGCTTGCACTCTTAATGTTCTACGTAATTTTTTGGGGCTTAAAAGGTATAGAGGTAGATTTTTTCTATCAATTGCAAGGCGGTTGGTTTGGCTATGAAAATGATATTAAAACGATTGCCATCAAAGTAGCGATAGATCAATTTCTTTACAGCGCGCTTTGGGCTGCACCCACAATTACCATTGCCTACTTATGGCTTGAGCATGGATTTAATTTTCGTGCTTGCGGTGCGGCACTCACCAAATCATTTTTCTTGGTGAAAATTCCCACGGTGGTTTTTTCTAACTGGTTGGTGTGGATTCCTGCGGTATCCATTGTTTATAGCATGCCGCAGGATTTGCAAATTCCACTGTTCAACATAGTGCTCTGCTTTTGGGTATTAATTTTGGCGGTACTTAATAAAAAGTAAAGATTGTTGTGTTGGCTGTGTGGCTTTGTTAGCTTGTATTGAAGCTGAAGCAAGCTTAAATTCACAAGGATAAAGATATGAAATCGCGCTACAATTTTTATGCTTTTTTAGTTGTTCTTACCTTCATGCTGTCAGCTTGTGGCGGCGGAAGTGGGAATAGCGGAAATGCCTCAAATAACATAGTTACTTCATCCAATTCAATCCAATCTAATTCAAGCAAATCGTCAGTTGTTGCACCATCGGTCGTAATTGCACCAGATGATCAAACGTTTACCCTTGATGAAGACACCACCTTAAGCAGCGAGATAAAAGTTTATCTCGATTATGTTATTGCACGCAGTGAGGCTGAAAAGCCTTCTAGATTTATCCCTACACTTAAAGGTGGCGTTGTAGAGATTACCCCTCTAGTGGATGCTAACGACCCTAGAATATATTTCAAGTATACGCCGAGTGAAGATTTTCATGGCGATGATGAAAGCGTTATCTATCTCACAAAGTTCAACGCTGAGCAGCTCCCAAGCACGCAGAAAATAAAGCTCCATTTTCATGTGCGTCCCGTTGTGGATGAAGCGTTTAAATTTAAGATTACCAATAAAAAAGTTTATATCGCTGGCGATTTGATTCAATTAGATTTTCCTTATCACCCTGATACGCAAACGATAGTGAGATCAGATTTAAATTTTACGCTATCGGTTGATGATGTTTCTATTAATTACTCTTCTAATCCAGAAGGCATTAATTTTGTTATGCCTTTAGGTGTTCCTGCCGGTGTCCATTCGCTCAATGTGGAGTTTAATTATCAAGGTAAGCACCAGCGCCTAACTCGCCCTCTTGTATCAAAAATAGATTACGGTGATTTTGAGTATTTGATGGGCGATAAAGGTAGAGCTGGTGTTACTTATGTGGTTTTTGCAGAGAATAGGGTTGATCAACAGAAGTATTTGGATTGGATAAATGCCGAGTTCGCAATGGCACTGAACGAACCCTTGATTGCTAAATATAGCGGCTATTGGAATGTTGCTGTCATTAAAAAAATTGCTCCGCAAAATTATGCATCTATTAATAATGATTATAGCAGTGCAATTCTTATTGGAGATTTAGGTGAGTCAGGCGAGAATTTTATCAAAAGTTTTGTTCCAAATTATGATTGGGTTGTGTTGAACACAAATCTTGATGGCAGAGCAACCGGGGGCTACCCCATGACAGTGAATTTTAGTCCCATTACCACTATTCTACATGAGTTTGGGCATGTGCATGCGAAATTGGGTGATGAATATAGTGATCCAAGTTTAAATAGAGAAGCCACTTATCTTGAAGGATTTAATCCCAATATTACGAATTATAAGGAGTACGATTTAATTCCGTGGAAGCATTGGATTACAGATAAAGGCAATATTCCTGGCGTTCACCTAACGGCAGATGTAAACGGCGTAGGAGCTTTTCTCGGCGCATCCTATTTGCCCGATAAATTTTATCGCCCTATGCTAACTTCTATAATGGGTAATCCGGATGCCCCATTTGGTTCGGTAAATTCGGAGGCTTGGGTGTTGGCTACCTATGAGCGAATGGGCATATTGGGGTCGATGAATAACGTCAAGCAAAACAATACTCGTACATTGAGCCTTGCAAAAAAGTGGGACAAAAATTTAACGCGAATTGATTGGTTTGTTAATAATGTTAAGCAGGAGGAATGGACTAATAAACCATCAGTTTCGGTAGATGAATCTAGTCTTGCTGTTACATCTTATTCAGTGAAAGCTGAGTTAACGGATTTGTCGATCTACATTAAAAATCCACATGCATATGCTTCATTCAAGGCTGTTGAATATGCCGATCTTATCGCTAACAATTTTCGCGATAAAGACAATGAAAATTTTAAGAAAGTATGGTTTTTTGAAAAAGCTAATGGTGTAACTGCAAGTAAATTGCAGAAGCAGCAGATGGAAAATAATGTTTCAGTGGCGAATGGAGATAACTGGATTAGCCTTAAAATAATTATTCAAGATGGCGCACATAAATTAATGGAGTCCTCTATCTATAGTCAGCTGGACACATTGGTTCCCGTAACAGCAAGAAGTGAGTTTAGAGCCGATGTATTTAATACCATGGGTCAGCGAGTTTATTCGGTTGGTATTGATAACCCTTATTTGCATTACCATGGCGAAGCTGGGCTAATGACGTTAAAGGATCGCGGTACTTACAAAGTAAAACACCCTCAGTTAGAGGGTGATTATAAAGTCAGGATCTTTAACCAACGTACGAATCAAGTGGTTCTGACCTTAAATTTCCCGCAGGAAAAACATAACTAAGTTAAATTAGCTGGGTTGATAGCCCAGCTGTTTTGTGGCGTGTGTTTGTTTCATCGCACGTAAATAGGCCAGAATCTTTTTGGTGCGCGCTTGGGTGATCTCTTCCGCTTTGCGTTCAACTTTATTGACGGCAAGCTTCAGTGCTTGAATTCCTTCTGGCCAATAATCTGTCGGTGAGCAATAGTTGGTGCTTGCCTCCTCCAGTGATAAAAAATCTGCGCCTAAGTGTTTAGCCAAGGCGATATTTTTTGTAAGGCCCTCTGCGCTGTTTTGTTTGCGAATCACCAACTTGGTGGACATACTCAGTGCTTTTTTGGGTAGTTTTTTTCTAAGATCAAATTGGTCCGGGTCGGCTGGGTCTACTAAAAATACCGCAATAATTTTGCCGGGATATTCTGCTGCCACGCTCGCAGCAGTGAGCGCACCAAAACCTTCAGCAATCAGCACCACTGGCTCATCAATACTAATTAAGGATGCAATAATGCTATTGCGCCATTTAACCCAATCGGCAGTTTGCGAATCGATTAAACGAATTTTGCTGGTGCGGGGAATACTCTGTGCCCACAGATTCTGCCATTCTTGATAATGCTCCTGGTCGAGAGCGGGCACCATAAGGGCGCGATAACCGTGAAGTGCACAGGCTAATTCAGTGGAATAATGGGTAGTATTTGTCATGGCAAGCTCCTTTATCTGAAGGTCTTATTTGCAGATTAAGCGCGCCTAGCTGAATTGCGAATGAATAAAAATTTATACAACTATTATTTGTGGTCAGATGTGCGCGAGCCCACACACAACTAAAATTTTGCGATAAATGTAGTCTTTGAGGAAAGAAGATGACGAGCGATTTAATTGTTGAAGATATTGTTGTTGGCGAAGGCAAGGCGGCAGTGAAAGGCGCGCTGATTACAACCCATTACCGCGGTTGCTTAGAGGATGGCACTCAGTTTGACTCCTCCCACGATAAAAGCCGCCCGTTTGAATGCGTGATTGGTACTGGGCGAGTGATTAAAGGCTGGGACCAAGGCATTGTGGGGATGAAGGTGGGCGGCAAGCGCAAACTCTTTGTGCCTGCGCATTTAGCGTACGGCGAGCGCCAAGTCGGCCACATCATAAAACCCAATTCCAATTTAGTGTTTGAAATTGAATTGTTGGAAGTGCGGATGCGGGAAGATTGATGTTATTACGCCTGTTCCCAAACGGGAGCTTTGGAGCAAGAGTTAAAACCATTATTTGCGGCTTTTGGTGGGTGGGAAGTGGGCTTTTTTAAAGGGTAATCCTTGTTGTTAAAGTGTTTATTTGGCTTTTCTAACCATTCTGCCGTCTTTGTTATAGGTGATTTCTTCGGTGAGAATTGAACGACGGTAATCGCCACCACCCGCGAGAACATTGTCGTGGTGGAACAGCAAAGTTTTCGCTTACAGCTACACCGATTTGTTTGCCGCCCACGGGTGCAAAAAAGTAATTCTGCCTTTGTATTCCAAGGCTTCTGGTGCCCAGGCTTTGGCGTCTGCCGCCGCCCATTTAAAAATGCTGGCGGGCAAAAATGAGCCGTGATCCTGCCAAGTTTTTAAATTGCTTGATGTTAAGAGCCGCCATTGGGTAGAGTCCCAATACTTACCGGAATTGTTTTGGTCGTCGGTGGCGTAGATGTAATACTTGCCTGCGAAATAATGCGGCTAGGGGTTGGCACAGAAGTTTTGCGATAGCGGCGTCTGTGCATGGGCAGAGCTTGCGATAAATAATAGTGATACACAGGTAAGCAAGCGATTCACGGGTAAATCTCCAAATTGTAGTATTTATTAAGATAGCATTATTAAATCGCTAGCAAAGTATTGGGTAGAGAAGGATTGGGCTTTTTTAACTCTGAAAAATTATTCGTAAGCTCTTGAGGTTTAAAGAGTGCTGACTGGGGCGTGTTGGAGTTGGTATGACCGATAGCGATGTAACAAAACTGGATATAGAAAGTGATAAATACCGCGCGCCTGCGCTGGAAAAAGGCTTGGATATTCTGGAGTTGTTGTCAAAAACTCACGAGCCACTCAACGCAACGCAAATTTCCGAGCAATTAAAGCGCACTAAGGCCGAGCTTTACCGCATGTTGCAGGTGTTGGAATCACGCGGCTACCTTGAGCGCCCAGCCGATGCGGAAGTCTATGTGATTACCCGCAAGCTGTTGCAGTTGGCGACTGAGCGCCAGCCTTTGAAAGATTTGCTGGAATTCAGCGCACCGCTGATGCGCCGCTTCTCTGAAAAAGCCAATCAGGGTGTGCATATTGCCGTGCAGTCTTTGGATCTGTTGGTGGTTATCGCCCGCTCGGAGGCGGTGGGTATGATTGGCTATACGGTGCGGGTTGGTTATCGTAAACCCTTGCCTCTAACCACCTCAGGTAAAGTGTTGTATGCGTTTCAGCCGCCCGAAGTCAAAGAGCAGTGGTTGGTACATATTAAAAATCATTTGGATGAAGCCGCGCTCAATCAATTTTTAAGTGATGCCCGCAAAATTCAACAGCGCGGTTACGAGCAAGCACAAAGTATTTTCGTGCGCGGTGTTACCGATTTGGCGGT
>CAUOQW010000175.1:0-5738 GCA_963506825.1 uncultured Cellvibrio sp. | reverse complement strand
TAGCTAAAGAAGAGTTATCGGTACCTACATCATTATTGGTAGATGTTATAAAGTTGATGAAATGCTCGGTGGCTTCGCGTAAGCCATTTTCATTGCTATCAAGATAGGCTTCTGCTAGGTCGTCACATGCTTCTGCTTCTGTTGACGCCTCAAAAGAAGAAATAGGCACATTGGCCTTACATTTTGGATTTGTTGGTGCAGCTCTGAATATATCAATGTCTTTGTCATATATTCCGTTGCCATTTGTATCTTTAAAGCTTTCGTTGCCGATAGTGGTTGCGAGTATTGTGCTTCGTCCAGCGCGTTCATTTTCACATGCTCTTAATTCATTTGATACTAAGCCCAAACATAAAACTCTTTCAATTGAGTTATCAACGCTTTGTCTTGGCGGTCTAGGAGACTGGCTTTTCCAAACAACTTTGCATGCTCCGCCTACAGTTGTACAGCTGGGTTGAATTGAGCCGCCTTCTGTAGTGAAGTACACCGCGGTGCCATCAGGCGCTGGGTTGTTGTAGGCATCGGCAAGAAGCATGCTGACTTCAGATGTGACGCCATTGATGTTCCAGCTGGCTGGATTAAATTTTTCTAGTGCAATCGAAATACTTTTTTGGTCTGGAAGGCCGGTTGATATGACGAGCTCGCTGGATTGTGTTGTTATGGTTGCATTGTCATTAATAGTGGCTACTACTCGAATGCTGGTTGAAACACTTCCTGAATTTATAGAAGTTGTTATATATCCATCTTTATCGCTAGTTCCAGAGCTTTGAGTAAGCGTTAATCCGCCAACACTTGAAGTTAAGGTAAAGTTCACTTTGATATTTTGGATTGGTTTACCTGTTTTTCCCAGTGTACGGAAGCGAACTAAAGCTGATTCTGCACCTCCAGTGCCCTTAAGGTAAATGACTTTTGGTGTGGCATCCGTAAATTCTAAAGACTGAAGGGTATCTTGACCAATTGCGCTTGACGAACTACTGCCGGTGCCAGGATTGCCATCCAATGTGGAGCCGCCCCCGCCACCGCAAGCTGTCAATATCAAGCTCATAAGCGTTGCGCTAAGGAATTTAAACGTTGTTTTTGTTTGCATGGTGTCTTCCTAATTTACCGAGAGTGACCCCGTGGGGCGGCAACTGAATCAGATTTGTCGGGGGCTTTTTGATGTTATTGAGAGCAAAGCCTATTTGGTCAGTGTCTTAAGTTAGCCTATATCTCGCTAATGTTAAAGTCTTGTTGTCGTAAAAGTGATGCCGTAAGTCGGATAGAGTTGCTAAATGTGCATTCTTTAGCATTTTTAGTGGCTTAGCGGTGCTTGTTAGTATCAATTCTAGATTTTTTGGTGTGTTTTATGCGCATTTTGCTGGCCTCTTGAACGGCTTTGGGTGCCGGTTAAATCATGGAAGGAGGGAACCGCTTTACTTGCCAATTAGAGGGTAAGCGGGTAATATCCTGCGCCCATTTGTCCATAGCCCCTCGACCTCAGGGGCTTTTTTGTCTGGGATGTGAAATGGCGCGTCTTTTGTATTTAAAAGCAAAGTCTAGCGCGCAAAATTGTCATATTCCTTGATATTGATTGATTTATTGAGATTCAGCCTATGACCACTGGCCTCTACCAGATAGACGAGTTCAAAGATAACTGCGGTTTTGGTTTGATTGCCCATTTAAAGGGCAAAACCAGCCATCGTCTGCTCACAACTGCCATTGAAGCACTGACCTGCATGACGCACCGCGGCGGGATTAACTCCGATGGTAAAACCGGAGACGGTTGTGGTTTGTTGATTCAAAAGCCAGACAGCTTTTTGCGTGCAGTCGCTAAAGAAGCCTGCAATGCAGATTTGTCCGAAGTCTATGGCGTTGGCTCAATTATGTTAAGCCGCGAAGCCGATAAAGCTGAGGCTGCGCGCGCTATTTTTGCAGAAGAATTGACTGCCCAAGGTTTGATCCTTGCTGGCTGGCGTGAAGTGCCGGTGGATCCAAGCTGTCTTGGTCCCATCGCCATGCGCTCCTTGCCGGTATTCAATCATTTATTTGTAAACAGCAAAGATCTGTCTGCCCCCCAAGTTGAAGCCAAGTTATTTATGGCGCGTCGCAAAACTGAATTGCGTTTGGTTGGCGATAAGTCTTTCTATGTTGCAAGCTTGAGCACTGGCACTCTGTCTTATAAAGGCTTGATGATGCCTGTGGATTTGCCACAGTTTTTCGCTGATTTGGCTGATCCTCGCTTGGAAACGGCAATCTGCGTATTCCACCAGCGCTTCTCAACTAACACTATGCCTGTGTGGCCTTTGGCACAGCCGTTCCGTATGTTGGCGCACAACGGTGAAATCAATACCGTGGTGGGTAACCGCAACTGGTCTGTGGCGCGTACGCCAAAGTTTGTAACACCTTTGTTGCCTGATTTGCAAACTGTTAAGCCACTTGTAAACCGCACCGGTTCTGACTCATCCAGCTTGGATAATATGTTGGAGATTCTGGTGTTGGGTGGTATGGAATTACACCGTGCTATTCGTATGCTCGTTCCGCCCGCATGGCAGAACGTTGAAAATATGGATCCGGATCTGCGAGCGTTCTACGAATATAACTCTATGCATATCGAGCCGTGGGATGGTCCTGCTGGTTTGGTAATTACCGATGGTCGCTATGCGGTTTGTACGCTTGACCGTAACGGCTTGCGTCCATCACGTTGGGTAATCACTAACGATGACATTATCACCGTAGCGTCAGAAGTGGGTGTATATAACTACGATCCTGCGGATGTAGTTGCCAAAGGTCGTCTTGGCCCAGGCCAAATCATGTCTATTGATACCTTGACCGGTGAATTACATCGTACGCAAGACGTAGACAATCAGCTCAAAGAAACCCAGCCCTACAAACAATGGTTGAAAGAGCGTGCATTGCGCATTGAATCTACTTTGGCTGCTGATGCTAAAGAAAATGGTTTGCAAGGCATCGAGCTGAAAGCTGCGATGAAAATGTACCAAGTTTCTTTTGAAGAGCGCGATCAGCTGTTACGTCCTCTTGCAGAAGGTGGTCAGGAAGCTGTTGGCTCTATGGGCGATGATACGCCTATGGCGGTTTTGTCACGTCAGCAGCGTTCACTGTATGACTATTTCCGTCAGCAATTTGCACAAGTAACTAACCCGCCAATTGATCCTCTGCGTGAGGCGATTGTAATGTCGCTTGAGACTTGTCTCGGTCGCGAATTGCCTGTGTATGACGAAACTCCTGAACATGCTGATCGCGTGATTTTGAGCTCGCCTGTTCTGTCGCCCGCTAAATTCCGCGGCTTGATGAACTTGAATCGCAAGGGCTATGAAGTTGCACAATTCTCATTGCACTATGATCCTGCGACTACCCATCTGAAAGCTGCCTTGACCAAACTGTGCGACGACGTTGCTGCGGCAGTTAAGTCTGGCAAAGTGCTCATGGTGTTGAGCGATAATAATTTCCAAAAAGGCGCATTGCCCATTCATGCACTTTTGGCTGTTGGCGCGGTTAACCAGCACTTAACCAACGTTGGTTTGCGTTGCGATGCCAATATCATTGTTGAAACAGGCACTGCGCGTGATCCGCATCAAGTTGCTGCACTCATTGCTTATGGTGCGACGGCGGTTTATCCGTTCCTCAGCTACTACGTACTCAATGATTTGATCGAGACAGGCGAGTTGTTGGTGGATGTAGATTCAGCCTACAAAAACTACCGTAAAGGTATCGACAAAGGTTTGCTTAAAATCCTGTCGAAAATGGGTATTTCTACGGTTACTTCATACCGCAGCGCGCAATTGTTTGAAGCGATTGGTCTGTCGGAAGAAGTGGTTTCTATGTGCTTTGAAAGCACGCCATCCCGTGTGGGCGGTGCGCGTTTTGAGGATTTGGAAGCGGATCAAAAAATTGTTGCACAAACTGCGTGGATTGAGCGTAAGCCAATCGTACAGGGCGGTTTGCTGAAGTATGTGCACAACTCTGAATACCACGCGTTCAACCCAGATGTCGTGCAAACCCTGCAAAAGGCCGTTCAAAGCGGCAACTATGCAATGTGGCGCAACTATGCAGATTTGGTGAACAAGCGTCCAGTGTCTATGCTGCGCGATTTGTTGGCGATTCGTGAAGATGCCTGCAAGCCGGTTCCGCTGTCAGAAGTTGAGCCAATTGAAAGTATTATCAAGCGCTTTGACTCGGCGGGTATGTCGCTCGGTGCTCTGTCGCCTGAAGCACATGAATCTCTAGCCGAAGCTATGAACCGCTTGGGCGGTCGCTCTAACTCAGGTGAGGGCGGTGAAGACCCAGCGCGTTACGGCACTATCAAGTCATCCAAAATCAAGCAGGTTGCATCTGGCCGTTTCGGTGTAACGCCTGCTTATTTGGTTAACGCTGAAGTGCTGCAAATTAAAGTCGCCCAAGGTGCAAAACCGGGTGAAGGCGGTCAGTTGCCTGGCGGTAAAGTGAATGCCTTGATTGCGCGTTTGCGTCACTCAGTGCCCGGCGTAACTTTGATTTCTCCACCGCCGCATCACGACATTTATTCAATCGAAGATTTGGCTCAGCTGATTTATGACTTGAAACAAGTTAATCCCGAAGCTTTAGTTTCAGTGAAGCTGGTATCGCGCCCAGGTGTAGGTACTATCGCTGCAGGTGTGGCTAAGGCCTACGCCGATTTGATTACCATCTCTGGTTACGATGGCGGCACTGCGGCAAGTCCATTAACTTCTATTAAATATGCGGGTTCTCCGTGGGAATTGGGCTTGTCCGAAACTCACCAAACCCTGCGTGCCAACGACCTGCGCGATAAAGTCCGTGTGCAAACCGATGGCGGTTTGAAAACTGGTCTGGACGTGGTTAAAGCCGCTATGTTGGGTGCTGAAAGCTTCGGTTTCGGTACAGGCCCAATGGTTGCGCTTGGCTGCAAATATCTGCGTATTTGCCACTTGAACAACTGTGCAACAGGCGTTGCTACCCAACAAGATAAACTGCGTAAAGATCACTATATCGGCACGGTAGAAATGGCGATGAACTTCTTCAAGTTCGTGGCTGAAGAAACCCGTGAGTGGATGGCGCGCTTAGGTGTTCGCACCTTGGGTGAGTTGGTTGGTCGCGTAGATTTGTTGAAAATCCTCGAAGGTGAAACCACCAAGCAGCAACAACTTGATTTATCGCCCATTATTTATAGCGATGATTACTTGGCCTCTAAGCCGCAGACCTGTGCTGTTGATAGAAATTATCCTTTCGATAAAGGCGAAACTGCTGAAGCGATTATGCGTGTGCTTTTACCTGCAATTGAAGGCAAAACTGGCGGTGAATTTGAATTCCGCATTACCAACTGTGACCGCTCAATCGGTGCGCGTATCAGTGGTGAAATCGCTAAGCGCTATGGCAATAACGGCATGGCTGATGCGCCTATAAAACTGAAATTGACGGGTATTGCCGGTCAATCCTTTGGTGTGTGGAACGCCGGTGGTTTGGAAATGTATTTGGAGGGCGATGCCAACGACTATGTCGGTAAAGGCATGGCGGGTGGTAAGTTGGTATTGCGTTCTCCTCGCGTTTCCAGCTTTAAGTCCAACGAATCCAGCATTATGGGTAACACCTGTTTGTACGGTGCGACTGGCGGTAAGTTGTTTGCAGCTGGTACAGCAGGCGAGCGCTGTGGTGTGCGCAACTCAGGCGCACACGTGGTTGTTGAAGGTGCAGGCGATCACTGTTGTGAATATATGACCGGTGGTGTTGTCACAGTGCTGGGCCAAACC
>CAUOQW010000174.1:0-5756 GCA_963506825.1 uncultured Cellvibrio sp. | reverse complement strand
TTGGCCTACGTCAAACTCAACTGCTTGACCTTCATTGAGCGTTGCATAACCACCGCCAGCTTGAATCTCAGAATGGTGCACAAACAGATCTTTGCTACCATCTTCAGGGGTAATGAAGCCGAAACCTTTAGTCGCATCAAACCACTTAACTATGCCTTTACTCATAATACATTCTTCTTTAAAGGTGAAAAAATTTGCCGTATCCGCTATCACCATGACGAAAACAGTCCCGTATTCTTACATAAAGTGGAGAGAAACGGCAGTTTTAAGTTATGGATTACCTGAATAGACATAACACGTTATTTCATGGGTCAAGACATTAATAAAGCCATCCGTGAGGAAATGAATTATCAAAATTGTCAGAGCAAATCTCGTCTCATGTCCAAAATCTCGCCTCATGTGTCACTCGACGGCGGGTGACCCCAGCACATCCACCCCACCTCAAACTTGACCAAAATCAACTATTCCTGTAATTTCAGAAAATACTGAAATTACAGGAATTAACATATGACCAAGAATCTTACGCCCATGATCCAATCCTGTGTGATGCATTTTGGCGAGATGGGTAGTCGCTGGGGAATTAACCGTACTGTAGGGCAAATGTATGCCCTGATTGTGCTCAATAAAGAGCCGCTCTGTGCCGACGACATTGCCGAGGCACTGGGGTTTTCACGTTCCAATGTAAGTATGGGTATTAAGGAGCTACTGTCTTGGGAACTGATTAAGTTGCAGCATTTACCTGGCGAACGGCGGGAGTTTTATTCTGCCCCAGGGGATGTGTGGGATATCGCCAAAACCTTGATAGAGCAACGCCGGAAACGCGAGATTGACCCAACGCTGTCTACCCTGCGCAATCTATTAATAGAAAGCCCCGCCAATAGCGAAGAAGAGTATGCCCAGCAACGTATGCGAGAAATGCACGAGTTGATTGAAATGCTCACGCTCTGGACCAGTGAAATCCAACGTTTGGATTCGGCTAAGTTAGGCAAGTTACTGAAGCTCGGCAGCAACATAGGTAAGGTGTTAGACATGAAAGATAAATTGTTAGGACGTTAAGATTCCCCCGTAAAAATTCTGCATTACCGAGGTACAGCCCATGATTATGGATACCCTGATTCTTTCACGCATTCAGTTTGCGGCGAATATTTCATTTCATATTTTATTTCCCACCATCACCATCGCTCTTTGCTGGTTTTTATTATTTTTTAAGGTGCAATACAACCGCACTAATGATGAAGTCTGGATGCGTGTTTATCGTTTCTGGGTAAAAATTTTCGCACTCACTTTTGCGTTGGGTGTTGTCAGCGGCATCACCATGAGTTTTCAGTTTGGTACCAATTGGCCGGGCTATATGAAAACCGTGGGTAATATTGCGGGGCCATTGCTCGGTTATGAAGTGCTCACTGCATTTTTTCTGGAAGCAACTTTTCTGGGAATTATGTTGTTCGGGATTAATCGCGTTTCCAATCGCATTCATACACTTGCAACCTTTCTGGTGGCCTTTGGCACCAGCATGTCGGCGTTTTGGATTATCGCCTTAAATTCGTGGATGCAAACTCCGGTCGGCCATGAAATGCGCGACGGTGTTGCATATCCGGTGGATTGGTTGCAAATCATTTTTAACCCATCCATGCCCTATCGCTTAGCACACATGCTGACGGCGTCTGGCATTACTGCAGGATTTTTAATCGCAGGAATTTCAGCTTATCGCATTTTAAATGACGATCATAAACCCGCACCGCGCCGCGCATTAAAAGCAGCCACGTTTGCATTGGCATTTTTAGTTCCACTGCAAGTTTTATTGGGGGATATGCACGGCTTAAATACCCTGCAACACCAACCGGCAAAAATTGCCGCCATGGAAAGTGTGTGGCATACCGAGAAAGGTGCACCCTTGATTTTATTTGCAATTCCCGATGAGAAAACCAAAAGCAATTTGTATTCAATAGAAATTCCGCATGGTGCGAGTTTAATTTTAGGGCACAGCATCGATGCTGAAATTAAAGGTTTAAATGAAGTCCCCGATGCACATCCTCCGGTCAAACCACTCTTCTACGGTTTTAGAATTATGGTTGGCATGGGCATGCTAATGCTGCTGGTGGCATGGGTAGGTGCGTGGCAATACTGGCGTAAAAAAGAAGTATCGCCATTTATGCTGAAAGTATTTTTAGGCATGACATTTTCAGGCTGGATCGCCACTTTAGCCGGCTGGTACGTTACCGAAATTGGCCGCCAGCCCTATTTAGTCACCGGCATATTAAAAACGGCTGACGCGGTTACGCAATTGCCAGCACACAATGTAGGTACATCCTTAACGCTTTATTTATTACTCTACGCATTTTTATTAGTGGCTTACATTCGCACGCTGTTTGTCATGGCTCGCAAAGCTATTTTGGTTGATCGCCCAGAAGAGATTAAAAGCTTGCAAGAAAAAATTCACGACGCCGAAAATGCGCCCTTATAAAAGGCGCGCCCTTATAGGCCCTCCCTAAAGATTAAGAGGATTTTACAATGACAACAACTTTGTTAACTGGAGAAGCCTACTGGCTGCCCGTTATTTTTATTGGGCTTATGGGCTTAGCATTTTTTCTCTACGCAATTTTGGATGGCTACGATTTAGGTGTAGGCATTTTATTGCCAAAAGATTCTGACGCGCAACGCGATATGATGATTGCCTCCATAGGGCCCTTCTGGGATGCCAATGAAACCTGGCTGGTACTGGGTGCAGGTATTTTATTGATTGCCTTTCCACAGGCGCACAGTTTGGTTTTATATAATTTATATTTACCCATTGCCGCTATGTTAATTGGCTTGATTTTGCGCGGCGTTTCCTTCGACTTTCGCGCAAAAGCACCGGAAGATCATAAAGCAGTTTGGGATAATACGTTTAAAGCAGGATCAATGATCGCCACCCTATCGCAAGGTTATATGCTCGGCAGCTACGTGATGGGCTTTGAGCAGAGTTTGCCTGCGTATTTATTTTCTGTCTTAAGCGCTGTGTGCGTTACCGCAGGCTACAGCTTTATTGGTGCCGCATGGTTGGTATTTAAAACTGAAGGTGAATTGCAAGCGCGTGCAGCACGTTGGGCGCGGGTATGCGGCTGGTTAACGGCTCTCGGAATTACATCCGTATCAATTGTGAATCCGCTGATCAGTCATACCATTTTCGACAAATGGTTTGGCAGCCCTATGGTTATTTTTCTCATGTTTATTCCTGTGCTGTGCGCCGTATTGTTTTTTATTGTGGATCGCTATCTTGCACATTTTCCACACGACAAAGATTTTGGTTCGTGGATTCCTATCCTTTGCATCGCTATGATTTTTCTGTTGTGTTTTATCGGTTTGGCTTACAGCTTCTTTCCTTATGTTGTACCTAACACCATGGATATTTGGCAATCTGCCAGCGCACCCGAATCGCTGAAGTTTATTTTATACGGCGTGATTATTGTGTTGCCTACGATTATTGGTTACACGCTGTATTCTTATTCGGTATTTTCTGGCAAGGCAACGCACTTGAAATATTATTGATGTAATTCAACAACTGGCTAGGGTTTCTCTAGCCAGTTGTTGGTAATTGCATCAGCTTCCGCATTTTTATTAAACACATCACCAGCAATCATTTCTTCTAAAATTTCATCCAATGCCGAGCTGCCACTAGCAGTTTGATAATCGCCGCTTTGGTTTTTCTCGCTCACAATACTCGCTGTAACTTGCCATTGTCCATTTTGACGGCAGGCAATATTTTCACTTTGACCCTGCTCATTTTTTAAATCGAACTGACGGCAATATTCACCGCTGTGATTTTGAAAACTTAAACGTGGTTTAACTTCTGCACCAGTGGTCGCAACTTGCACTACACCACTGGGCGCAACGTCTAACACTTTGGCAACTGCTGACCAGTCATTGGAATCACTATTGTGATTTAACATTTGCGACATACCAAAACCGATCACTAAAGCTACCGAAGCAGCCATCGCAATCGGCTGTTGCAGCGTCTTTTGCACGCGTTTCCAAAATGGGAAAGTAATTATTTGCGCTGTCGCAGGCTTTTCCTCTACTGAGGGTTCTTCAGTAACTGATGGCTCTTGCAACAAAGCAGTAATGGTTTGCGGAATTGGGCGCGCATCAATTTGTTTCGCACTGGCGGCCACCAACTCATCAACCAACGCAAGTTCTGCGAGACGATCTGCAAGGCTTTCGTCCTCCATTAATTGATCGCGTATCGCATCCATTTCAGCATTCGATAATTCAGTATCGAGAAATGCGGAGAGTTGCTCATCAGTTATGCTCATTGGTTCATCTCCAGTGCGGATGTTTTCAAAAAATCGCTAAGTGCAACCCGCGCGCGCGCCAATCGGCTCATGACTGTGCCCATAGGCACACTCAAAGTTTCGGCCACCTCTTTGTAAGACATGCCTTGGACTGCCACTAACGCAAGAATGGAACGCTGATCATCCGGCAATTGATCCATAGCGTGATTCACTTGGTGTAGCGTTATGTGATCGCAAATAACTTTTTCGCCGTCAATCGCCTGCTCATCCAACAACTCATCTGCCGATTGATCGCTGTGGCGAACTTTACGGGCGCGATACTCGTCTATCCACAAATTGCGGCATACACGAAACGCCCATTTCACCAACTCTACATCATCCGGTACGCCACGACTCAGTACGCGCTCAATGGTGTTTTGCAGCAAATCATCGGCATCGTGTGGCGAACCGGTTAGCGAATAGGCAAAACGCCGAATCGCGGGCATTAAGGTTAACAACTCTTCTTTCATAGGGTTTTCGCCTTTACTTAAATGTTCTCCTCTACTCAAGGTAGACGGGACAGTGTGAAATTTATTCCAAAACACAGGGAATTTTTTGCCTGCTCAAACGTTTTCTGTAATGTAAGCCCCCAATTTATGGTAAGTATTAGGGCAATAACCGAGATCTCCCCATGAAACCATTTTATGTAAGCGCACTGTTTCTAGCCTGCCTGCAAGCTTCAAGCGCAAGCTTCGCGATCAACCTTGGTCCGCTGGGTGGGCGCATCAATGATTTACCCAACCGCTTGGATCCTCTCACTCGCCCCATAACAAGACCCATTGAAGATACGCTAAGGCAAGTTCAGCCAAGCCTTGATAACCTCAACAAAGCTGTCGAACGCTTGGAAGAACCGCTGCAACAACTGCCCAAGTTGCTGCCTATTCTCACAATCGAAGGCAAAACTGCTTTTGTCGATGTAGAAGTTGAACAAGGCTGGCGCGCTGTGGAGCGCGAATGGCTGGTAATGCTGGAAGATAAAGACCTGCCCAGCTTGCAAGCGCTCGGGGTGGAGATTCTAGAGCAAACCCATTATGAACAACTAGGCATGACGCTGCTGCGATTTAAAGTCACGCCCGAACTCGATTCCCTCACCGCCTTGCGCGAGCGCCTGCCCACAGCTATTTCTGCGCGTATGGATCGCAACCACATTTACACCTCGCAATCTAAACGCACCAAAGAAGCTGCCGCAATCCCATCCAGAAAAGCGGCCTGCAACACACCAGTTAGCTTAGGCATGATTGATACGGCTATTAATCTCAAACACTCCGTGTTTATTGCTGACAACAAAGCCAAGATTACCACTCAACATTTTTTAGCCGATAACTTAGCCGCGCCCGATGCTCACGGTACCGCCGTTGCTAGCATCTTGATTGGCAAAGATGATCTACTGAACCCGCTTTTACCCAAAGCGACTTTATTTGCCGCCTCAGTTTTTTTTGAACGCAA
>CAUOQW010000173.1:0-5771 GCA_963506825.1 uncultured Cellvibrio sp. | reverse complement strand
TGCCTGAGTCCATTGCCATCAGCCAAAAAGAAGCGGATTGCGCCGAACAGTTTTATGAGATTTTTAAAAACCTTGGTTTCGAGTTGCAGCGCGCAGGCCCAGAGACTGTATTAATTCGCCAGGTTCCTGTGGTATTGAATCGCGCAAAAGTGGAACAGCTTGTGCGCGATGTACTTTCCGATTTAATTGAGCACGGAAGCAGCGAACGTATCCAACATCACATTAACGAAATTCTCGGTACCATGGCCTGCCACGCATCTGTGCGCGCCAATCGCAAATTAACCATTCCGGAAATGAATGCACTGCTGCGCGATATGGAAGCCACCGAGCGCAGCGGTCAATGCAATCACGGCCGCCCAACCTGGTTACTGCAATCGCTCGATGACCTCGATAAAATGTTTATGCGTGGGCAGTAAGCAGTTTTTGATTTATAGAGTACCAAACCGCTGTCTGTTTTTTTAGACAGTAAATTTAACGGAGTTGCACCATGGAGAATAAAGTTATGTTTAATAGTCGATATAGCGTTAGTGCGGTTGTGGGTATTTTTTTATTATCACTGCTTGGCGGTCCTGCGAGTGGCCAAGAGTCTCCTAAAAGTGAAACAGTAGATTACAAGTTTATTAAAATAAATAATTCAAAGTTTAATTTTTTTGCACTCAAATCTAAGGATGCATTAAAAAAATACTCAAAAATTTACTATGTTCCAATGTCATCAACAAATCTTGTGCTAAAAAAGTCAGGGGATGCTGATATAGATAAAAGTTGGAAAAAGTTAACGCAGGAGGATTGGCTTGAGTTTACATCTGCATTTGATGTGATGGTGCCTAACTACTTTCCGAATGATAAAGCTTTTGCGTTAACGGATAAGACTGGTTCCGATGTTCTTGCCGTTCAGTTTCGATTAGCAGAATACACGCCTAGAGTTAGCCGTAAGGGTGAAATGGATCTAGACACCATAGGTACTCAAGAAGCTAGAAGTTATGGTGAGCTTATGATTATGATCATGTTGGTTGATACGGTTACTCATGAGACCGTTGGTGTTGCAAGTGACGGAATTTCTATAGGCGGGGGAGCTGGCCTAGTAAAAAATTCTAACGCAGCAAGTCAAATGGTGGGTTGGCAGCGTGCCTATGAAATTTGGCTCAATAAGTTACGGGAGCAGTTGGAAGCTTCTAATGCAGGCGCTCACTAAAACTTGAAATCTGGGGTCATCCTAAGAAACTTAAATAAGAGCCATTCTACTGACCCCAGTTTTTAGTTTTTTAACGGAACACCGCTTCATGAGTAATCCCGTTTTACAAAAAGTCTTTGCGTTGGCATGTATCTGTATTTTGGTATTTGGTTTGTACCAATGCGGTCGCTTTTTTTCAGACTATATTGTGGATGATTATGCAATTGTCTACGCCGGAGATATTGGTAGAAGTATTGTATTAAAACGAAACGGTGAGTTAGATCTTACAATCGTTGACGCTCGGATTGACGATTATAAAGTTGACGATCAAAAAATTTATGCGGCACGTACACCCTATGAAACATTTCGTTTAGAAGATGGAACGTTAAGCTATAAATATTTATCAGTTTGTGAATATTGGGTAATAGATAGGCGTATGCACGAAGTGAAAAAGGTTGAATTTCTTTCTAATGTTAAATGCGTGCAGTGAGTTACCAATGTCGCACGAACACAAGACCGTAAAGTTTGGGTTAGAGCAGAATGGTAGTATCAGCCTTCGCATTAAAAAAATTCTGTTTGAATGCTCCCCAATCCTACCTTTGAAGCCGGAGGCTTGGGGGCAATTTTAAAAACTCCGCGCCAATCCTATAAACGCGCCCCACGAATTTTTTTCACCGATGATGGGGCTGTCAGTAATTTCTTCCGGTAAAAATTCCACTTCGGCGCCACCTATTAACGCCCATGATGTTGATAGCGAGTAAATACCCAAGGCATTTACTTTGGGTATAAACGCAGCGTCCACTTGGTAGTGGGTGCGATTAAACAAGCTGCTTCGCACAACAAAATTTTGAGCTTCACTCGCATTCACACCAAAATAATAGTGATTGAGTTTTTCGCTTTGCCAAGTCACGCCCGCACCGGTCATCAGTTGTAATTTACCCAGATCAAATCCCTTGCTGTAGGAGAGTGCGACTTCATCGCCTTTGTGTTTGGAAAACAGATCGTGTTTGTACGATAGGCTAAAGCCATTCCAATCGAGGCTAATTCCCCCGTCCAATGTGTCTGAGCGTGTTTTCATGCTGCGCAAATAGGGGCTGTCTATGGCTTCATAGCCTTGAATGCGGCCTGATATCAGCGCATTAATTTCCAGATCCCCAAGTTCTACCATCTTGTAGCTCAGGGTCGTCACTTGAAAGTTCAGGCGTTCACCGCGGTAAGACACCAGTGGCAGAGCGATTTGTTTAGCGTCCAGCCCCTTTTGGGGATCTTGAAAACTCGCCAAACCAATACCGAGTGCGAGTTGGGCCTCAGGTGTTTGGGCAAAAGCGGTTTGGGCGATAAACGTGAGGCCGAATAAGCCGAGATAAAAACAGGATTTTTTCATGAGGAAAGGCTTCCAGTGGTTGGCGCTTTAGCGCGGGTGAGGGTGTAATTAAGATAAATTTCGATGATGACAAGGTTGATACTCCAGCAAAGCCAAGCGACCAAGGCATAGCTGGTTTCAAAACTGAACACGAGCGATAGCAGCGGTAATAGGATGCGCAAACTGATGGCGGCACAGCTGAGTGCAAAGCTGCGCAGAATCCAGCGGCGGTGGGCATCGAATTGACGGTTCATGGCAAAACGCAAAGCGATAAAGGTGGTGTAAAGCCATAAAACATCGGCAATAAAAAATCCCAAGCCAGTGATGGCTCCAAGGTGTGAGTAGAAGGAAAGATAGCCGCCGCCAATCGCCGCGACTAATACGCACAGGCAGTAAGCTCGCCCCAGCCAGCGGTGCAGGCGCGATGGTCTTTTAGTCCAGAGTTGGATTGCGCCCAAACTGAGGGCGAGGCCGCCACCGATAAAGTGGGCGTATAGCAGAATGGGGTTGAGGGTGCGGAATTTAACAACTAGATCATTGTCGCTGCCGCTATAAATCCAGTGGATGCTGAAGGCATAGGCGGTGACCGCCAAGGCGAGAATCAGCAGTAAAATTTTGACGGCGTAGTGTCGGGTACTGGGCGTGAGGCTAGGCATAGGCAAGTCCTTATCAAGTAAACGCTGAGCGCTGGTGGCGCTAATCTGTGCGTATCTTGCTGAGGTGGCCTTGCTTAATCGTCGTGTTTTCTAAGATTGGACGTGCAAACTCTTAGTTTTGTACCTGTTTACGGTATTCCGATGGGGTTTGGTTGGTATGTTTTTTAAAAATGGCGTTGAAACTGGATTTAGACGAGAAACCACAGTCGAGCGCCAAGTCGAGTAAATTTTGCGAATGAGGTTCACGCAAGCGTTGGCAAACGGCATTAATGCGGAATTGATTCAGGTAATCGTTAAAGGATTGGCCAAGATGATCGTTCAGTACTTGCGAAATATGGTGGCTGGCAATGCCCGTTACCTCGGCTAATTGTGCAAGGCTAAAACTGCTGACGCGCCAAGGGGAATGTTCGCGCATATGCTGTTCAAGCGAGGCGAGAATTTGTTCGCGCAAATCATCGGGCAGGCGATTGTCACCGTACTTGATGGCGCTTTCTTTTATCGCCGCAAAAATATCGGGCTGGCGCAGGCTTATGTAACCCATGATGTAAATGAACAGGCTCACCAAGAGATAAATCAGTTGGTTGTTTGTTTCAATATGAATTATGGGCGCGATTGTACAGCCCCAAACGACCAGCCAAATAATCATGTTAATGATTAATAGGGTTTGCAGCCATCGCAGCCGCGGCATGCTGTTGTCGGCAGATTGCTGATAGCGCCACAGCAGAATGCCGCTGAAAATTGCGTAGGCGGTGGCATAGACGGGCATTAGCCAATCGACAATTTCAAAATGCCAAGGCGCTTGGCTGGCGATAATTTGCTCAACGAAATGCAGTTTGCTGGCAGAGTTTTGCAGTAGGGTTGGTAGGTTGAGTGATACGCCGATAAAAAAGCCCGCAAAATGTAAACTGTCATGCCAACGCAGCGGCTTGGCTTGGGTGAGGCTGCGAACATACAAAAATAAAAAGCCGCCGTAGCTGAGCGGTAAGAAATTAGTGAGGCCTATGAATTGCGGGAATTGTCTAAAAATATTTTCCGCGTAGTAAATTTGCCCCAGCAAATCCACCGATAAAAGCGCAACCCACACGGCTAAAATATGATTCGCCTGAATATTGCGTTTGTGCAGCCCTAATACACCGGCTAGTAAAAAACCTTGCATGGCGGCGGCAAAAAATAATAATGACATAATATGTTCGAACACAAAGCTACCCGCAAAAAATACAGTTATAAACTTAACCAAGTAATTGCTACAAAATAAACACAGAGTGCAAAACCCGCAACGACCAATAATACGAAGGTTCGCCAAAGCGCCGACCCAATACTTAGCTGATAGGTTCCGCGCAATTGCGCAAACATGTGTACTGGCGGAACTACAAGGATTAATAACCATGACCAACTTTCCCAACCCAGTCTTATAAATGCCGCTACCAACATAATCAGCAGGCAGATAAACGACAGCGAATAGAGCGAGAAAATGCAGTGATCAAACAATACTACGTCTTTGCGTCTAATAAATAACAACCACAAAAACGGCAGCGAGATGGGAATTAAAATAAACGCAAATTTTGAGGCTGTGCCTTTCATTTTGTAGAGCACTAAATCGGGGTTTTGCAGGGCATGATTAATGTTGCGTTCAAGCCAGGCTTGTTGGTCCGTACTCTGTGATGTCGAACTCTGTGCATTGTCAGGTGCAACATCAACATCAATATCATCCTCCGCTTTGGTCGCCGCTAAAGATTTTTGGACTCCGGCTTGTTTTTGTTTTAGTTGTTCAATTTCGCGGGTAATCGCCGAGAGGTTTGGGTCATTGGCGGGCAGTGCTTGTTGCTTCACATTTAAATCATTCAGCCTGGTTTGGATATTATTGATTTCGTTAACCATGCCGCCTTTGATCAGGGATTTATAGGATTTCTCAGGCCCGATGCTGCTACCCAAATAAGACAGCGCGACAAACATCACCAGATTGAGAAATAAAAACAAAAATAGCGGCGAAACATAGCGTGTGCGTTTGCCGTTGATATAGTCGCGCGTGAGTTTGCCGGGGTGAATAATCAATGCCGGTAACGTGCGCCAAGCTTTGCTGTCAAAATGCAACACACCGTGTAACAACTCTTCAAACATATGGCTAATGGAGCGATGCACATGCGCAGTTTGGCCGCACTCGTGGCAATAGTTGCCTGCGAGTTGCGTTTCGCAGTTGGCGCAGTGAGTGGGTGCGCTAACGGCTTCGTTTTTCGCTAGGTCTACTGCTGCTAAGGTTTCCGATAATTCTGGCGTTTGTGTTTCTTGTATTTCTAGGGGCTCGCTCATAGCTAATCCTTACCCGTATCCTGAATATTGCAGAATGATGAATGTAATTTAGTTGGGTTTCTGCACGAAATACGTCTTTTTATTGTGTGTTCACCGGATGTGAATCCCTGCGGTGAATTTAGTGCTAGATGTTATCATTGCCGCTTTAGATTTATAAGCAGCAGAGCAGAGTGAGTATGTCGTCCCCTTCACGTCCCACGGTGATTTTTCTTATGGGTCCAACGGCGTCCGGTAAAACGGATTTGGCCATCACCTTGCGCCAGCACTTACCTGT